>CAJMQE010000037.1 GCA_905215405.1 uncultured bacterium | reverse complement strand
GTGACGCTCATTTTTTGCAAACCTGCCATTTGTTACTTAACAGGAATGCTCCTATATTACAGTATATGCAAAGAGTATGAAAATGAGTCGCAAGAACGCATATTATAAAAGACTTTTCCTAAAGAAGATAACAAATTTATTTTTGTTGACAAAATTCGATTTAACTGTTATAATTTAATAGTTCTTGCGGATGTGGCGGAATGGCAGACGCAGCAGACTCAAAATCTGCCGGTGGTGACATCGTGCGGGTTCAAGTCCCGCCATCCGCATCTGGGTATTAGAAGAAGTCTTGAATTTACTGGGTTACAGTGATTTAAGGCTTCTTTTTTTTATTTATTTCTATGTAATTTCTTTCGGTAGATTATTAGAACATTTTAACCTAGTCTAACGAAGGAGATTTTGTCTATGAAAGAAAAAATTATTATGGCAAAGAACACAAATTTGTCAATCGAGGAATCATTCAATCTTTTTATGCGTAAGGTAAAAGTACGCAATTTATCTGAACGAACAATCATCACCTATCAAAAACATTTCAAAATATTTTCTGATTTTATTGATGTATCAACAAATTTAATACAGGATATTGACGAGAATACTGTAGATGAATTTATCTTATTTTTGCGTAGCCATAATAAGGTAAATGATATTACTATTAATTCTTATCTGAGAACCATAAGAGCATTTTTATATTACAGTATGGATTGTAAGTATTTGGAATCATTTAAGATCAGGATGCCAAAGGTAGAGAAGAAACTGAAAGAAACCTATTCGGAAGATGAATTGCAACGATTGCTTACTAAACCCAACATTAATCAATGCAGTTTTACAGAATACAAAACATGGGTATTTGAAAATTATTTACTTGGCACTGGCAATCGTATATCAAGTGCATTAAGTTTAACCATTCAAGATATAAATTTTGAGGATAATGTTATCATGCTTAGAAAGACCAAAAACCGTAGGCAACAGATTATTCCATTGTCAAATACGCTATCTGATATCCTCACAGAATATTTAGAAATTCGTGGTGGTAAACCAGATGATTATTTATTCTGTAATATTTATGGTGAACAAGGTAGTTTAAGAACATTTGAACAGATGGTGCAAGAATATAATATCAAGCATAATGTGAATAAAACATCATGCCATCTATTCAGACATACGTTTGCTAAGAATTGGATTCTTACAGGTGGCGATATATTTAGATTGCAAAAGATACTAGGTCATAGTACTTTAGATGTCACAAAGGAATATGTGCAGATGTTTGGCAATGATTTACAACTTGACTTTGAGAAATTCAATCCATTAGATAACTTTAAGACGAAACAATCAGTTATAAGGATGTAATATAATAGGCACTCTAATTTTAAGTTAGGGTGCTTTTTTGATGTAAAAAATGGCTAAAATTGGTGTATTGCTTTTTAATAAAAGTTAGTATTTAAGCATATTGTAGCCTATAAAATTCGTCCGCTATATGTAGAGAGAACATCACAACCAACTTAAACATCCTGCAAAGGGTGTCTATTAAAATTACACCCATCAATCAGAAAGGGGAAAATAAACATGAACATTAAACAAATAACAGAACGCCAATTCAATAATACAATGCTTCGAGAAGGTCAAGAAATAGCAGAGTATTATTCTGGCACTAAATATAAAGTATTTTTTCGTAAAACCAATCGTGGAACAGATTCACAAGGTAAATTAAGATTGTATTATGCACAAGATACAAATATCACAATGGGAACTATATTCACCTACAAAGGGGAAAATTATATTATTTCCAATCAAGATGCAACCGAGAGCAATATTTATTATACTTCAATTGCTTTAAAATGTAATACAACATTACCAGTACAATACAATAACGTATGGTATAACGTACCTATTGTCGTATCAAGTGATAAATATGGTGTATCAGAGGGTAAAATTGTAAGTGTAATAAGCGGATCAATTATTGTGTATACTGGCTTAAATGATATTTCAAAGAATATTGCAATAAATAAAATATTTAAGAATTTTGGTGGAACATATAAAGTTGGAAATTATTTTTACAACAATAATATGGCTTATTTGTATTTAACAAGAGAATTGAATACACCAGATACTTATGCCATGATTTATAATGGTGTGACTGCTCTGGATTTAGATAATAAAACATATCAGTTGTCATATGCAGCCACAATTAATGATGTAGCAGATATAACCGCAACCATTACATATGCATCTAGTGATACAACAATAGCAACAGTAAATTCCAGTGGATTACTCACCATGCTTAAAACTGGTAGTGTAACGATTACTGCTACATGGGTTGAACATAATACTATTACAAGTAGTACTGTATTAACTATTATGCAAGCAACTCCGCCTGTAATGAATTATACTATGACTATTTTATCTAGTGGTACATTGTTAGCAGGTGGATTGAAAAGGACGTTCACACCTAAACTAGTTGATTCTAATGGAGTTGAGCAAAATTTTACCGCAGTTTGGACATTTAATTATAATGGTATGCCTACGAGTGATTTCACAATTACTTATGATGGGAATAAATGTATGATTAGTGTCGCTGAAGATTACGATATTATTGATAATGTATTAGTGTTGACTTGTACAAGTGATGATGGATTATATAGTGTTAGTTATAATGCTGTGATTAGTGCGTAAGGCATTTAAAAGTCACTAAAAATAAGCGATTTAAGAGGGTTTATTGTTATAGGTAGGCAATTTACCCTCTTATTAGTTTAAATGTCTTACAGAGGCTTGTAGAAAGCCAGAATAGGTTAATAGAGTATTAATAAATTTTATTGAAAAGTAGCAAAATATTACTTTACGGAATTTCTGAAACGCCCTATTTTCAATGGTTGTAGCCGATAAAATTCGTCCGCTATATGTAGAGAGAACGTGCGAGATAAGAAATAAAAATGTGAAGTTTCTTAATGCTGTTCAGAACTAGTAAAATCAAGGCTTGTAGCGATTATGCCAGTAGTTCTTATATGTAATAGATATAGTATTCAATGCGACAAATGCGGAGAGAGATTCGTTCCAAATGCCCCAAATCAAAAGTTGTGCGATAAATGCGGAGCATATCAACCACAAGAAACTAAAACTATTATATGTGTGGATTGTGGAAAAGAAGTTGTTGTGGATTCAAAAGATAATGAAACTTGTAGATGTGAAGAATGTCGCAAAATTCATTTGAGAGAATTAAAAAGGCTTGAAATGCAAAGATATAGAAACAGAAAGCGAAATTTGTAGGGTGTCGCAATTTAAAAGTTAAAATCCTTGAAAGCCTTGCTATTACTGGCTTGTAGCAATTAAATAACTTTGGAAAATGCCCATTTTTTGAAAAATAGTTCGTCTACTATGGAAGCATACTCTCACTAAATCTACAAACATATCGGTTTCAGAGTCAATACTTCCATTTTTTATATTAACAATTATATTAAACTATTAAAACTACTTATTCCAATCCTATTCGGATTTAGTGTAAGAGAGTGGTAATGGTTTGTGCAACTTTATTTTTTTGTTGCACTTTTCAACACACTATTCCACTTTTAATATTTTGTATAAATTCACTATATATCATAATTACAAATCTGTCAATACTGATTTCTTAACTTTTTATACTAATTTTAATAACTAGGGTGCATGAAATTTCGTGTACTCTTTTTATATATAACTATCAACATATTTTATTAGGGGCAAATGTCTGAACCTTAAATTCAAGGGGCAGATTATAGCAACTAGGAAAAGGAGTAACAAATGGAATTAAATGAATTAAATTTATCGGAGGAACAACTTGCAAATATACAGAAGTATGTGCAATCAGAAACGGATAAGGTAAGGACTGATTATAGTACGAAACTTAAAACCGTGAATGATGAACTTGCAAAGTTTAAACCAACGGAAAAATCCGCTAGTGAAAAAGCATTAGAGGAAAGAATTGCTAATCTTGAAGCAAAGGAAAAAACAATTGCAGAAAAGGAAAAAGCAATGACGATTGCGGATAAATTATCTGCTAAAGGACTTCCAAAAGAGTTAGCAAAATATCTCAATGTTGGTGATGATATTGATAAATCCATTGACGAGGTAGGTACAACAATAGGTAACTACTTTCTCAACTCTGGAAATAAACCAAGTAATCACACCACAAATAAAGGACTTACAAAAAGTGACTTCAAAAAGATGTCGTATGGTGAACGTGCCAAACTTTTTCAAGAGAATCCTGAACTTTATAAAGCATTAAGCAATTAATAATGTGACTTCTCAATTCGAGAGGTCTTTTTTATTGCAGAAAGGGTGGGTGAAAATTAATGGATGTTGGTGTTATCCAAACAATGATTACACAGTTAGGATTTCCTATCTTTTGTGTAGTAGCACTAGGTTGGTTTGTATTTACAATTTGGAATCAATCACAGGAACAAAACAAAGTGAGAGAAGAAAAATTATATACCTTTATTGATAAGGCACAAGAAGTAAATGAGAAATTAACGCAGACCAATAGTCAATTTGTAGAAATATTAAATACTTATAAATCTGACCTTGAAGATATTAAGTCGGATGTAACAGTAATCAAAAACAATATGAAAGGTTAAAAGGTGAAATATAATGGCAAATACAATTAATAAAAATGTAATCGTACCAGAAGTGTACGCAGAATTAGTAAGAGAGAAAATCGCAGGAAAGACAAAGGTAGCACAGTTTGCAAAGGTATTAGGTGATTTACAGGGTAAAGAGGGAGAAACTCTCACTATGCCTAAATGGGGTTATATCGGTGATGCAACTGATTGGGCAATGAATACTCCAATGGTAAGCACACAGATGACACAGACAAGCACTACTGCAACAATCAAGGCAATCGCTGCACCAGCAGTTAAAGTTGCTGATTATGATAATGAAGTTGAATTAGGCAATGCTATTAATGAAGTAGCAGGACAGCAGGCAGTATCTATTGCTAGAAAATATGATACAGATGCTATTAAAGAGTGTCTGGCTTCTCCACTAAAGAAACAGATTGCAACTAAGAATAAGGTAACACAGGAAGAAATGATTGAGATTTTAGGATTGTATGGAGATGATAGGGATTCTGCTGATTTTGATGCAATCGTTATTCATTCTAACTTTGCTCCATCTTTCTATACAATGGATATGTTTGTATCTAAAGAAAAGACAATGACCACAGATGGCAATGGTATTGCAGTTAACGGTTGCATTGGATATTTCCTTGATATTCCAGTAATTTTGTCTGACAGATTATATGATAGCACTAATACAGAAGGATTTATCCTTGTAATGAAAAAGGGTGCAATCGGTTTAATTCCTAAAGAAGTACCATTTCCAGAAACAGAGAGAGATGCATCTTTAAGACAGACAACTATTTACTGCTCACAGTTCTATGCTATGGCATTAATTGATGATGAAGCAGTAGTTTATGCAAAAACTGTACTTTAATTAGATACATAAATGGTGGGTGTACTGCGTTTTGCGGTATGCCCATTATTCAAAAAAAAAGGAGACTTAAACAATGCTTAGTGGTGAAAAATTAAAATTCTTGCGTTATACACATGGTATTACACAAGTAAAAATGTCTGAATGGTGTGATATTTCAGAGCGATATGTTGGAATGATTGAACACAATCAATTTAAACCATCAAAAGAAGTATATGATGCATGGATAAATTGTTGCTACGGAGTTGGTAAACCATTAAAGCCTAGAGCGAATAAGCAAGGTGTCAAGAAAAATACAACTCCTAAACCCCAAAATATATCTGATAAAAAGTAGGTGATTCTTATGGGATTATTCAGCAAAATATTTGGTGGTGGTAAAAAATCAAGTGGAATTGTATCTGGTAAAAACCCAGGTAAAGGTTGGATTGAAGCCAATAGATTCAATAAAGCAAGAGGCGGTTTTGCTGGTGGATATGGTGCTATTACATTTGGAAATATAATTAATGCTGATTCAAGTCCGGATGATATTGTTGGTGAATTTGGACTAGACCAACAAGATGCAGAATATGGTGACTGCTATCAACGTGCATATGATGAAGCATATCAAAAAGCATCTTTTGAAGCAGAAATGATTAATGATCTTGAGGGTATGTTTGGGGAAGAAGTAGATACCGAAGATTTAATTGATTATGAAGAAGTTGAAGAAAATGCATACAATTATGCAATTGAACTCGCAGAATCATGGATTGATGGTGGAGAATGGATTCCAGATGATGTACTTGACTGGGCTTATTATGATGTATCAGATCACAATGGATAATAAATGTAACTATTAACAATTTTAAAAATAACGTCTTAGGACAGAAGGGAAGGTGAGTAGATTATGTGTAATTTTGCATTGCTATTCACCTTTATTGTTAATTCCTATGTGAAACCAGATAAGGAAATGCCACAAAAATCTGTATTTGTATTTAGAGTTGAAAACGATATAGAAAAGGTTTTAGCAGAGATTACATATAAAAAATAGTTGGGAAATCCCACTTATTAATAACCCATTAAGGTGTGAACATAGCGTTCATACCATACAACTTTCAAGGTGCGTCAAATTTGACGTGCTTTTTTTGTTGCAAAAAACACACAAAAGGAGATTATTATGAAAGTAAAATTGATGTTAGATAAGAAAAAATTCGACAATAAGCCAACAGGATATGAAACAGGTGGAGTACAAAAAAGAATTTGTCAAACTGAAATAGAGATTGAGGATTTAGCAATTGGATTATGTAATGGTATGACTTGTAAACCTGCATTATTAAATGGCACTAAATCTGTTGATTGGATTAGCCAAAATGTATTTGCACTTGACTTCGACCATGATACTACAATAGAAAAGGAATTGCAGAATTGCAATACGTTAGGAATTATACCAGTATTCGGATATACTTCTTTTAGCCATTCAGAGCAAGAACATCATTTTAGATTAGTATTTGTCACAGATGAAGTTATAACAGATGTGGAAAAGAGAAATAAGTTACAAATCACATTGATTAATACTTTTGATAAATCAGATAAGGTTACTTTTGATCCAACCAGAATATTTTATGGTGGTAAAGGAAAATCTCCTATTCAACCGAATTATGATGTACGAATTAATGCAGATGATATTATCAATCAGTATTATAAGGATGAATATGCGATTGCTCAACCTAAAAATCGGCTTAGTAAAAAGAAGTCTGTTGTAAGTGAAACTAAGAGTAAATCAGAGGGAAAGAGTTTACCTGTTAATACTGATTATATGCAAAATATTGATGCTATTAAATCGTTAGATGTTGATAAACTAAAGAGTTTGATAGGTTCACTCAAAATGGTAACTGATAAAAAAGATATTAATAATCTTATTCTATCAGTTACCCCTTTCAGTAGTGTCAAATTACATAGTGAAAATGAGGTATATGAGTATATTAATCAGATAGATATGCATTCATTTCTAGGAATTGAAGAAGGACAATTTATTAATTGTATTTTACCTAAACACAATGATAATTCACCATCCGCTCATATTTATGTAACAGATAACGGAACGCAAGTATATAAATGTTTTGGTTGTAATAAATCAAGAACGATTATCGGATTAGTGGAAGAATTAGCACATTGTAAACGCCATGAATCAATCAATTTTATTAAAAAAGTATACAATATTGAGTTGGTTCAATCAGATTGGGTATTAGAACAAAAGCAATTAATGATTGATAGTGCAAATTATCTTGATACAGAAGAATTTAAAGTACAGTTTCCTCATATTGCTAAGTTAATTCGTACTAGAAAACTACATATACAAAAAATGTTGATTTATTTTACACAACACATATCTGATAATATGCAATACGATAATAGGGCATTATTTTTTGGAAGTTACAATGTATTAATGGAAATATGCAACATTAATCCTAATAAAAGAATAACTTTATCTCAATCAATTACATTATTCACGCTATTAAATATGCTTGATAAAGTGGAGTTGAATTGCATCCCCCTTGATGAACTGAATAAAGCAAAACATATTTCTGCAAAATATGGCTTTAAGAAATTAACAAATTTCTACCAGTTTTCTGAATATGGAGTAAATACGCTTGATGATTCGGAGGAAATTGCAAAAATATTAATCGATAACAATATTTCTCTTAAAGGATTAAGCAGAGAATATGTACTGCGTACTTTTGGTACAGAATTGGCTGACAAGGTATTCCCCCAGTACAGATATGAAAATGCTAAAGGAACAAGTAAAAAATCAGATAAATTAACTATGAAATTGAGCGAAAAATTATTAATTTCCATAGAAGAAAAAGGATATATTCTTGAAAGAGATATTCGTGGTAAAGGACAAACAGAAATTCAATGGAAACGTTCAATACAAGAAATATTAGACCTTTATGGACTAATTAAACTTAGAGCAAGTAAAGCCAATAAGAATAAATATAATTTACCAAATAATATACCTTATCAATCATTTGTAATTGTAAAAAATTTAAACTAAAACGCTTGAAACACTGATATTTACTAGGGTTAAGAGGTATAACTGGATTGCAATACTAATAGAAGAAGATATATATAATCTTCTTTATCAGTATTGCTTTTCAGTTAATCGCTACAACACTGATAAACACTAGGGTTACAGACTTTTAATGCTAAAAAAATGGTAATTAAATTAATGAGGGGGAGTTATATTAAACCCCCCTTACTATTAAACAACAGAAAGTGAGGATTATATTATGAAATTATTTAAAAGAGAAGTAAAAAGCAATGAGGAAATAAAGAAAACTACATTTAATGATTTTGTGGACATTGATAATGATGTTACTTTTTTAAGTTATCTCGATACTGTAAACAAAATCGAACAGGCAATTAGAGATAATGATGATGATAAAATTTCATTATATATATTGGTTCTTAGAGATCAGGAAAAGGAAATAGAGAATATCATTAAATTCAGATTGTCAGAAAAATATAAAATCATTGAAGATGTATATAAAATTTTAAGTAATGTAAAAAGTACTAAAGTTACTATTGATAATTCCATTGAAGAAGAAATTTATAAACATATTGAAAATGCAGAAAATATCTTGAATTGTGAGGTGAATACAAATGGCAAATAAAAAATCAAATGATAATTTATCCTATAAAACAGTGTTACAGAAGATGCAAGAAGTCACAACTTATTATATTGCAAAGTATGTCGAATGGTATTTATCAGATAAAAGTGAACGTTGTGCTTGGGAAGAACTATGCAAATGTGACTTGAACTTTAAATCTAAAGCAGGTGGATACAAGACAGAACAATTTGCAAAAGAAAACTGGCTTACTAGGGAAGATACACAAAAAGCAATTCAGATTTATCTAAAGCATATGAAAACATTTAATACTATGCAAATATATCAGAAAATGTTTCAAAAGGCATTAGATGGTGATGTAAATGCTGCTAAATATGTTGAGAGTTTTCATAACAGTGATTTCTTTGATGAAAAGGATGATGAATTGAATGATTTTTTAAGTGGTATCAATATCCCTGCCTTGAAAAAGGGTAGGTGATTGTATGGCAGTAAGTAAACAAAATCTCAAAAAATTAGAATATTTATGGGATGATAATAATAAGGTGGCATGGATTTCTACATTTATAAAGATTGCTGATAAGGAAGGTAATCTGATACCATTTATTCCTACAAGTGAACAACAGGAATTAGTTGATAATCTTGAACATATGAATATTATCAGTAAATCAAGGCAGTTAGGTTGTAGCACTATTACAGTGGCATTATCAATTCGTGAGTGTATTATCCATGAAAATGCTACTTGCGTATTAATTTCACATAATCAAAGTAGTACAAATGATATTTTTTCTAAGTTGAAGCAACAATTCTATTCGTTACCAGAGTGGTTAAGACCAGAATTACTTACTAATAACAGACAAGCATTAACTTTTGCTAACGGTTCAAGTATTACTTGTATGACAGCAGGCAACAAGGATTGTGGTAGAGGTGCCACATATAATGGAATTGTTCATCTTTCAGAATTTTCTTTCTGGAAAAATCAAGATACACAATTAAAATCAATCTTACAAGCAGTATCATCTTCGGCTACTGTAGTAATAGAATCTACTTCCAATGGTTTCAATAAATATAGTGAATTATTTTTACAAGCACAGAATGGTGAGAACTCTTTTAAACCATTCTTTTTTAATTGGATTAATGGTCGTAGTTTATTTGAGAAACAGTATGATATGGCAGTAAAGGAATATAAGGCAAAACATAATGGAAAGATGCTTACAGAAGATGATTATGATGAAGAGGAATTACAACTTGCTAAAATGGGTATGACACCTGAACAGGCAATATGGCGTAGAAATAAAATTTCTGTCAGCGGTATTGATGCTTTTCATATTGAATTTCCTAGTACACCACAAGAATCATTCGTTGCTACTGGATCAAGTGTATTTGATAATAAACGAGTATGCACTGTGCTTAGTTCTATTGTAGAAAATAAAGTTATTCCATTAGCACTTGATAAGATAGTCGGTATTCCTGCTTTATTACGTCAATACGTTCAGAATAAATCATTATCTGTATGGGTTTCCCCAAAAGTGGGGGAACGTTATTATTTAGGAGTTGATGTTGCTGAAGGTTTAGGTGGTAAACGTGATTATTCTACTATTTTTATAATGAATAAGGATGGAAAACAATGTGCTGAATTTCATAATAATAAGATTAAACCATATGAATTTGCTGATATAGTTGATTGTATTGGTCATTGGTATAATAAAGGATTATTAACGATTGAAAAGGCAAGTGGCGGTCATTCAGTTATAGAACGTTTGAGATATGAAAAACATTATATGAATATGACAAAATATAAAACCTATGATGAATTTAATCGTACAGTTTGGAATGTTGGCTTTGATACCAATAATAAAACTAAATCTATTGCAGTAAATGATGCTAGAGAATGGTTTGACAAAGGATTAATTCATATCAATAGCAGGAACTTATTAGAGGAAATGAAAGTATTTGTTGCACAGGATAATGGCTCTATGAATGCAGTAACAGGTTCACATGATGATTTAATATCTGCTATGTGGCTTTGTATTCAAGGTGCTAAAAATGGATTTTGGTATCCATTCTAAGGACACCTACAGTTACCTTAGTAAAATCGGTATTCCCAGAATTGGGAATGTGTCAGTAAAAGGGAAATTATTTTATTTAAAACTTGCATATATCAATGCAAAAATGAGCATATATAAAGGCTTTAAGGCACTTTTTATAAGCAGAGGTAAACTTCTATACCTTTGCTATTTTTGTGCCTAATTTCTTATTTAAGATAGCAATAATCAAGGGAAAGGCGGTATAATATGAGTTTAGAACTATATATACAGAATCAATATGGGAATAATCCTAAATGGTTCATGGAAGAAATAAATCAAGGCAATCACGCTTCAAGAATTGCGAGTGTAGTTTCTAATAGGGATTATCTTGCAGGACAACATAAAGTATTACAAAGAGAAGATAGTAAGTACAAAGGTAAAACACTTATTACAAGAAAAACAATTTTAAATTATGCAAAAACAGTAGTTAGATTTCATAATACATATCTATTAGGAAAGCCAGTATCATTATCTGGTGATGAAGAGGTGGTAAAGACCTATAATGACATTTATAAATTAGCACAGTATGAAACTGTAGATTATGAAATAATTGATCGAGTAAATAAGTTTGGTGATGCTTATGAGGTAGTATATTTTGATAATGGTATTATAAAGAGTAAGGTGCTTGATAGTGCCTGCTGCTATCCAGTGTATGATGATAAAGGAAATTATATTTCATTTATTGAACATTGGACAGATGTATATACGGCAATATCATATTGGGATGTATATTATCCTACATATGTTGAGCATTGGAGTAATAAGGGTGGAGATGAATTTTTAGAATCTACGGATGTAAATGTATGTGGATTACCTATTCATTACCATAATTTTAATGATATGGATTATGATTTTGGTATTAGTTTACTTACGGATATTAAGCCAATACTTGATGATTTAGAAGATATTATGAGTAAACTTGGTGATGCAATTTATGTGAATACTCTTAATCCGTTACCAGTTGCAATAGGTCAGAGAATAGAATCAAGCATACCTGCTGATGCTACTGGATATGTATTGAATCTTGATAGTGGAGATTTTAAATATGCTAATTGCAGTATTGATTATAATACAATCAAGTTGTATCTGGATAATATGAAACAGTTCCTTAATGATATAGCATGTATTCCAAGTGTATTAGGAAGTAGTACGAATATAGCCAATATATCAGAAGTATCTATGAAGATACTATTTCATATGGCAAACATTAATGCTGATGAAACTAAGAAATGGTTGAACAAAGGATTTAGAGAAAGGTTTGAAAAGTTCAATAAGATACTTGGTATGCAAGGTATTAGTGCTGATGGTAATGTAGATGTAATATATAATGTATCTATGCCAGTTGCAAGTACTGAAATGATTGCTAACTTAAAGGCACTAAAAGATATGGGTGCAATATCGGTTGAAAGCATTATGGAAAAGAGCGACTTGATAAGTAATGTTAATGTTGAAAAGGATAGATTAAAGGAAGAAAATGAGAGTGTAAAGAGTAATGTAATTGTGGATAACTCTGTGGATAACTCTAGTAAAATTGTGGATAAGTAGATGGCGTGATATGAGTAATTGATGTTTGGTAGAAGATTATTAGTTTACATAATATTGTATTAGAATGGTAAAATTTACACTGTTATCAAACAAATACAATGATATATCATAAATAGTCAGATAATGGTTACTATTAACACATAATATGCATAATATTCATATTATCACACACGATTATAGTAAATATTCAGAATATAATATACAATTAGAACAATTCATATTAACATACAGAATGTCAGATAAAAGGATAATATATCAATAATCATGGGTAAACAACTCACCTGTGACTGGTATTATTATCCTTTTCATGGCATCTGGTTATATGATTATTACAGTACTATACAAGGCATATTTAAGGGGAAATGCCAACGATTTAGGCGTTAAATTAATAAAAGGATAACTTATAAGCCTATTAACTTTTTGTGGCTAATTAGGGCATATAACCATTGATTTAGGTGTTAAACAGAGTATGTATATAGTGAATATAATTATATTAATAGTATAATATATGCGTATCTAATTTATCGTATATTTGTATGAAATACTAGGATTTACAATGACATCTATATTCTGTATTTTTATCGAAGTCGTTGGAGTGATCTGGTGTATCAAATTAGATCAAAATGAACTAGATAATGATAATTATTACTATTTATTTTCGTTAGATTAGGGATTATACGAAAGGATTTAGGGTGATTTATGCTATTTTGAGTATTAGAAAGGTATAATTACAGGTTAGTTGGGTACAAATTGTAATCAACAAAATCTATTGTGCAAATGTACCAATAGTGCTATATACAATTTCATTGTGATAATACACAAAAATGATACGATAAATTTGTGCAATATTTAATCAGGATTTAACATAATTTGACAACACATCCGGGTGTATCATGTACATGTGAGTACAACAGTGCCGTGTGTGTCACCCCATGCTCCTTAAAAATTTTTTTCTTAATCACTATTTACCCCACAGAATAAAAATATCATTAGTTCAATCTACCCCAAGCATACTGCCTCATATTTGAAGCAGGGTAAATATATATTTACTTCTTATAAAAATAGATGTAATATATTCCCATAAAACAAAAAGGGGAAATAATATGAAATGTAATAATTGTGGTGCAGAATTAATTGATGGTGCAAGTTTTTGCATGAATTGTGGTACAAAAATTGATACTAATAATAATCTAAAAAATAATCTAAAAAAACCATCTAAAAAAATAGTGATATTACTAATTTCAATAGTAATTGCAATAGTAATTGTACTCTCAATAATTATTTTAATCATTAATAAGAATTTAAAAAATGATATATTTTGGAGGGATGCTAAATGGGGCATGACAGTTGATGAAATTTCCAATTTAAATCGAGGATGTCAAGAAACCCCAACTGGTCTTACTAAAAAAGATAGTAACGAAAATGTGACAAAATATTATGCAAATATATTAGATTTAAATGATGTTAATGTTTACATAAATTACCGATTGGATTCTAATGAATGTCTTAATTCAATATATTGTTATATAGATAATCAAAGTCAAGATGTTTCGGATGAAATAGTGATTGAAAAAGTAGCAAAATATTTAAACGGAATATATGGTGAATGTGAAATAGAAAAATCAACGTATTCTAGTGGGGTTTTGGGAAATTCATGGCAAACAGAAAAATTTAATATTAATCTAAGTGTTTTTACCGATAATTTAATAATTTTAAAATATCAACAGAAGTAATTGCTTTTTAAAGCCCCTTTCAACAATGGGGGCTTTTTATAATTAGTCCACAACGGACACAAGGGGGAGTAACTTTCCTTATTCCCTTTAACGGTAGTAAAAGTTTTAATACCCTACTCAAAATTGAGCCATAACGCAACAAAAATATTGTAACCTAAGTGAAACAATTTCACTTTGAACCAGAAAGGAGTTTATATGATAGTATTAGACAGATTAAAAATGGAATTATCCAATCAGCAATATTTAACTGATGCTCAATATATTCAGTTACTTGCAGAGAATAATTTAACCAATACAAGTGAATATGATAAGTTAACTATGCAGAAAGCATTATTATTGACTGTATTAGATGTACTTGAAGCGGTCGCAAACGATATTGATCTTATGACCAGTATTAGTACTGAATTTGCCAATATCGGACAGGCATATCAGTTTATAGAAACAAGAATAGGGCAAGTAAAAGATAAGATTGCAGCCATACCAGATGAAGGTGATGATTATAATTGTTTTTCACTTATGTATACCAGAAATTAATTTGTAATAAATTATCTAAAGATGTATAATTATGGAAAATATATTATACATAGGGGGTAGTTATATGAGAATTAATAATCTGGATGCTAAAAAATATTTTTATGAATCTTTATTGCAGAATTTAACCAGTAATAAAAATGATGAATTATATAACATCATTAAAACGGAAGGACAACAATCTGATTTTTTTGAACTATGTAATTTGTTTTTAGAAATTCCTTTGAACAGTGAAAAGTTCAAAGATGAAGATGGGAAAATAACTGGATGTTTTAAATTTGAAGACATTAATAAAGCAAAAATAGCCACTAAGCAATTTGTTGATAAATATGAAATAAAAGATATAGACAATTTACTTGTATTTATTCATGATAATTATAAAAAAACAAGAAATCCTAATGAAAGCCGTGATACAAGTGGAATGATAAAGAGTGATAATGTAGATTCGTCAATAGGGTTTTATGGAACTTATTATGATTTTACTTTAATTCCTGTTTGGGATGATATTGTAAAAGATATAATTCAATTTATTAATACTAAATAAATCATTTCAAGGCACTTACAGTAAAATGTAGGTGCTTTTTTGATGCAATTTTTCATTGACATTATCTTTTGTTAGATATATTATAAATGTAGTAATCTAACGTGAGTAATAGATAGATATTTAAAGAAAACCTTGTAAATTAAAGACTTTTCTATATGCAAATGGATTGTAAGACTCAAAATCTGCCGGTGGTGACATCGTGCGGGTTCAAGTCCCGCCATCCGCATCTTAAAAGCCGATAGAAAGGGCGATTGGAAGGTAACTCAAAAGGTAATCTTTAAAATGCTCAATATATTAGATGGTTTTATTAAAGTGATAGTAGAAATACTATTGCTTTATTTTTTTGTCTAAATATATATGAAACAAAAGTGACAAATAGATGGCGAATGGATTGACATATTGAGTAAATGATAAGGCTTTATATCTGGGAGTGAATAATGAGGATGAGAATGTGTAATATATATAACTGTTTTTAATAAACTACGAATATACAACTGTTAGCAAGATTTTGTAAATAGTATTGTGCAATGGATTTTATAGAAATGAAGTATATAATTCAAGCTGGATGCAATCCAGCATTATCATGATCATAAAGATCTGGGTAGAAAAACATATTTATTATAACAATTAATTATGAGAAACTAAGGTTGCTTTTTAAAAGCCAAATACATGAAAAACAACATTATAGAATATATGATAAGTAGTATAAGTATAATATTCATAAATTTAAATTAGAAACGAATATTATTTACAAACAACTCGAAAGGTAGTATGGTAGTTTTAAGAAGTATCAAAGTAACTATATAGGTGGTTTTCATTTGGGAGGATATTAAAATTTATGATTGATAGGAATACTAAAAATTGTAAGTATGTAAAGGAAATTATTAATCTTATTACCACAATGATTACATTATTAATTGCATATACGATTGCAAATTATTTTTTTGAAGGTGTATTGGGTTGGAAATTAGTTATTATAGTGGTTGTTATATTAATATTAACTCCATTGGAAATTTATATTAAGAACAAATTGGAAAAACATTATAAGAATAAGAGAAATGATCAATAACTATCAGTTGCTCTGAACATAGAATTTTGCCAAGATATTTTTGTTTCATAAAGAATTTACACTTGAAATTGGATCTGTTTTTTGATAATATAAAGCAGTTGAAAACAAAATAAAGATATTTATGCACGACACATGTTGTACTTTATGGTATGTAAATCTGATTACGGGACTTAATCGTAGTCTGTTTCCATCCACAATGGCAGCATGTGTTTTTTTGTTTTCAAAAATAATAAAAGGAGTGTATCTTTATGCCAAGAAATCAGTTTCAAAGGATGGTATTTGCCTTCCTTACCGTATTAGTTACCGTACATGCTTATGTGTTTTACAGTTTATACGTTGTGAATGGGGCGACATTAATGGCGGTAAATCAAGCGGATAGCGTAATTCATGCGATAAATGCGCAAGGTGGTGTTTATATGTTTGGTCGTTTCATGCCAATATGGGCGGTTATTATTATTGAGTTTTGCTTTGCATATTTTTTAGAAGTCATAATGGGCAGTCCATGTTCATTTAAACTAGCAATCAAAGTGTTCGACCCAAGAAAAAATCATCCGATGTTGTTTGAAACAGCTATTATATGTGCAACAGTAGGATTGATGTGTCCAGCGATGAGCTTTATTGCAGCATGGCTCTATTATCCATATTATGCAGGATTTAATATTTGGACACTACTAGCTAATTGGTTAAAATTAGTTTGTTTCAATTTCCCATTCGCTTATTTTACACAGTTGTTTTTTATACAACCTTTAATTCGAACAATTTTTAAGTTCTTATTCCGTAAGGATATCGCAATGCGAGAACAACAGGATCATGCAAGCAATCCAAAGGATGAATCAGAATCTATTGAAGAAGTGATAGTTCAAGCAAAGAATTAGAGAAGGAAAGTAGATACTGATAGATTTACATACATGTAATTAGGATGAGTGGAATACGAAAAGCCTCAATCTAAATGGTATTACATAATATTTTCTTTATTAACTACCGATAATTCAGGGGCATCTACAGTAGCTTTTGTTTCAAGTAAAAGCGCCAATGATATCATAGGTGATGAATCATAAGCACACTTATTTATCAAAAAGAGACAGTCTAAAGATATAGTTGCAGTAGAAATTATACGCACATAAGTAAATCGAATTACTTATGTGCGTAATTTTATTTGTTGATGGAACTGATGGAACTATAGAACAGGTAGCTTCCAGGAGTTACTTGGTGCGTTTGATTCTGAATACGAATCGTTGCCTGCACAGGAGTTTGAATTTCATAGCGTACCTGATGGTCATGAATCTGCCACGAGGAATGGATGACACCATAGTTCGTTTTTAAAGAGGCCGTGACAAAATGTATGCGTGGGTCAACAACTGGACAGATAAGAACATGTTCATATCCTGGATGCTCAGGGATTGGATTGATACCAGCCATTACACTATAAAACCAATCGATTACAGAACCGTAAGCATAATGATTGAAGGAATTCATATCGCTGCTCCAGAAAGTACCGTTTTCTTTGACACCATCCCAATGTTCCCATATTGTGGTGGCTCCGTGATTGATTTCATAGAGCCAGGAAGGATAATCTTCCTGTAAAAGAAGATTATAAGCGGTCTTTACGTGCCCATTACGGCTTAATACATGAAGCAAATAAGGAGTTCCGGTAAAGCCTGTTGTCAGATGATTGTTGTTCTTTTGGATCATATCGGCCAGTTCATCAGCTACTTTTAAAGGCTCATCCGTTAACTGGAAATATAAAGCAAGCACATGTTCTGTCTGCGTTTTTAATACAGAATACGTTTGTTTGAATGTGCGAATTGTATCTTTATATTGTGCCTCATAGTGCTCCATATTTTTATGTAGTATATGGCCAGTCTTGATCAGAATGTTCAGAGAGTTCGCATAAAATGCACTTGCGACAAAATCGTCATCTGTTGCACCTTTGTAGCTGCCAGATGGAGCATCCAGCGCGAGCCAGTCTCCATAATGTTTTTTCCAGAGAGCTTTATCTTCTTTTTTGGATGTCCAGAGATAGGGAGTAAGAGAATCTTTGGCAATGTAATCCACCCATTTTTGCATAGCAGGGTAGCAGTTTTTCAGAATGTCTGTATCGCCATAGGAAAGGTAAAGTTGCCATGGAATGATTGTGATGGCATCGCCCCAAGCAGAACTTGATGAGATAAGTTTCCAAAAATTAGGTACCGTATCCGGAATCGCTCCATTTGAGAACTGACTGTTACATAAATCCTGCAGCCATTTATGGAAAAATGTCCGAGTATCATAGTTATAACACGCAGTTCTGGCAAATACCTGAGCATCTCCGAGCCAGCCCATTCGCTCGTCACGCTGTGGACAGTCAGATGGAATATCCAGAAAATTTGAACGCATGGACCAGAGGGTGTTACGAATCAATTGATTTAATTTCTGATTGGAAGTCTCAATAAATCCAGTACGCTGCATTTTGGAATATACGGCAATTGAGGTAAAATCATTCTCGTTCAGATCAAATGGATATTCTTCAAGCTTAATATATCGAAATCCGAAGAAACAAAAATGCGGATGGTAGCAGTTTAACCCTGGATGACAGACATATTCGATGGCTGCTTTCGCACTTCGGTAATTTTCATGATAAAAATTACCGTCAGAATCTAAGATTTCTCCGTGTAGAATGCGAATATGTTCGCCGCCTTTTGCAAAGACCTGAAATGAAATGTAGCCGGCCAGATTTTGTCCAAAATCAAGTACTTTTTCTCCTTTTGGTGTGATAATAAGTTTTACGGGCTTGAGATGTTCCTGCTCCGCAATGCTATCACCCTGTTGCAAAATGATATGTGGTGTTGGAATAGAATCCAGGAGTACTACAGGATATGATGTATCATTTTGAAAAGAGGCATCAAATGATTCGCCATCATAAATGTCACTGAAGCGGATCTGACTTTCTTTTACTGACCAAGTGGTATCAGTACAGATGGTTTCTTCAGACTGATCGTCATATACAATTTCGATTTTGGCAGTGACAGCACAGGGAGCATTGTGAAACTCATTACATTTTTCACTGATACGACCTCGGTACCATCCTTTACCGACCGTTACTTCAATCAGATTCTTTTGTTGAAGAAGATCAGTGATATCATATTGCTGATACTGTAATCTGTTTTCGTAGCTTGTACAGCCAGGTGCAAAAATGAAGTCACCGATCCGGTCACCATTAAGAACTGCTTCATATATGCCAGCAGCAGTAATTGAAATAGAAGCTTTTTAACAGATTTATTTAACAAAAATGTTTTGAAAAATGTTGGGCATACTTCGCCCATATCTTTGCTGGAAATGATCCAGCTAAAATTCTCTGACATAAAAACACTCCTTTACTATGATAGATTTATACATATATTATAAAGTTTTCATTCTGGATATTCCAATTAATTTGAATATGCTATATGATTTAATTGCTATCTATAATCGCATGAAATTGTAAAAAAGAAAGAAGGAACGTATGGGTATGATGAATGCAGGGGGACAGGATTTACAAAATAACTGCAAGTACAGAAGAACACCACTGATGGGGTGGGCGTCATGGAATTGTTTTCGTACGAATATTTCGGAAGATAAGATAAAGCAGCAGGCGGATGCATTGATATTTACAGGGCTGGCTGAAAGTGGATATACATATTTGAATATGGATGATGGATTTTTTGGAGGGAGAGCAGAGAATGGACAATTACTGTTTCATAAAGAAAGATTTCCGAATGGAATTAAAGTAATTGCAGATTATGCGCACAAGAGAGGCCTGAAGGCGGGAATATATTCAGAAGCCGGGGATAATACCTGCGGACATTATTATGACCATGAGGGTTATAATGGCCAAAATGTTGGTCTATATATGCATGAAGAACAGGATCTGAGTCTTTATTTTGAAGCGTGTGGATTTGACTTTATCAAGGTCGACTGGTGCGGTGCTTTAAGACTTGGATTGGATGAGAAAACACAGTATACAAAGATTGGAAATATTATTGATAATCTTAGAAGAAAACTGAATAAACCGCTGGTCTACAATGTATGCAGATGGCAGTTTCCGGGAGAGTGGGTGACTGAAATCGCCGATTCATGGAGAACAGGTGCGGATATAACGCCTGATTTTGATTCTGTCATGCACCAGCTGGATGTCATAAAACCTTTGTACAGATATTGCACACCAGGGCATGTAAATGATCTGGATATGATGCAGATTGGAAATGGGCTAAGTCGTGAAGAGGAGATAACACATTTTGTAATGTGGTGCATGATGTCAACACCATTAATGCTGGGGTGTGATCTGACTATACTAAAAGAAGAAACATTAGAGCTCTTAAAAAATAATGAATTAATAGCAGTCAATCAGGATCGGGCATGTTTGCAGGCATTCGTGGTGGATTGTTGTAAAGATAAAGAGGGTAAGATCATAAGCGAAGTCTGGGTAAAGGATCTTGGAGAGAAAGATTCCTGCACGAAAGCAATTGCATTGTTAAATCGTAGTGAAGAAGAGATAACGATAAAAGTTGGATTGGAAAATGTAGGGATCGCAGGTGAGATTCTTCGTGTAAGGGATCTTTTAACGCATGAGGATATATTTGTAGAGACATTTGTAAAGTCCGGAGAAATTAAAGGAAGAGTTATGCCACATGGGGTGAAGATCTATCGCATAGAATCAGAAAAAGCGATTGCGATAAAGAATCCAGATGATCTGGGCAAGTGGAAATGCAAGCGGTATTCAGTGATTAATCAAGAACAGCTAACAGAGCTTAGGAAGCAGGGGGCTATTCTTGTGGATGTCAGAACACCAGAAGAGTTTAATGTAAAACATATGTGTGGTGCAATAAATATTCCATATACGATAATCCATGCGGTTGCGAAAGCTCTGATCCCAGATAAAAAAGTACCGGTGATCCTGTATTGCACGACAGGTAAAAGAAGCCGACAGGCAAAAGAAAGCCTTGAATGCCTGGGATATGAGCATGTATACGTAAGTTTATTTTAATGATTAAGTGATAGGACTATGCAGCGTATCTAAGAGGTATAGTCCTTTCTTTTACAAAAATGTGTGTTCAATACATGTATATCATAAATATCAGAAATAAAATAAACAGAACATATGTTTGCATTTTACGCCGAAATGTTTTATACTATCCATAGATTATTTAAGAGGTGATTGATGATGGAGAGAATGTGTCTTTTAAGAGCGGAATATAACCAATGCCCATTTATAAGGGATGATCAGAGGTGTGGAAGTTCAACTGCCTGTGGTATGCTTGCAAAACTAGATGACAGAAAGAAAGGCTCGAACAAATATGTTAGAAAGTCCCGGTGGTACGAAAAGTATTATAAGTAAAATACAGGGGTACAATTGTGATTTTATTCGGAATGAGTTCGGATATAATAGAGAG
The DNA here is from genome assembly GCA_905215405.1 of uncultured bacterium. GTDB lineage: Bacteria > Bacillota > Clostridia > Lachnospirales > Lachnospiraceae > CAJMQE01. Next base: position 13,608 of record CAJMQE010000037.1, on the reverse strand, counting down.
TTTACTAAATAAAAAGAGGAATATGATAGTTATAATGAGAGAGGGACTTGTGAAATGAAGACGATGGATTTTATAGCTACGAAAGAAAAAATTATGCAACGGCTGAGTGAGCAGAAAAGTATTGTTTTAGCAACATGTGAGAATGGAAAAGTTGCCGCACGAACTGTGTATTGTACGTCAAATGGGATGAAAATATATTTTATGACTTCAAAGGCCTATCGGAAATATAAGCAAATATGTAAAAATCCTAATGTAGGATTATGCTTTGGTAATGTACAAATTCAGGGGACAGCTAAAATATTAGGACATCCCTTAAGTGCTGAAAATAAACTGATTTTAGAAAGCTGTTCTCATCTAGAGGATGAATTTTTACATTGGACTAGATACAAAAATACAGTATTGATCGAAGTAGATATTACAGAAGTTGAGTGTTGGAATCGAAACGGGCGGGGATTTTTAGATCTGATTAAAGAAACTAGTTATAGAATAGGTTGAGATTCCAGAATGGTTTTAAGAATCTTTGAACCATTGAATCTTTGAACCTTTGAACAGGCTTCCAATGCAAGCAGAGATCAAAAAAGATTCTGCCCGAATTGTGTTTTATATTGTATAAATGTGCAGTCTACATGGGAATGAAAGTGATTGTATTAAAATTAATACTTAAATTTTTGACTAATGTAATTTACTGGAAAAGCCGAAATTAAATTGGCGGTTTGAGAGTGGAGTGGAAAAAATAGGAAAAGTTTGTTAAACTATTTATACTTATTTTTACAAAGGAGAAAATTATCATGAAAAAAGGAAAAAGGAAAACTAGAGTACTTCTAAAACTGATGCTTCCAGTAATTGTACTGGGTTTAGCAGGACTGTTTGGTGTTATTAGCACTTTCGTTTCACTGGCGAACAATCAGGAGGCTAGTAAGAAGATTTCAGGAGATGGATTGTCTACGACAATTGCGTTGGATGAGATCAACCTGAATATTGAAAAGACACAGAAACTTACCTTTGCATTTATTACGTCTACGAATAATAAAAGTTCGTTAGAAGCAATCACAGCAGAGTTGAACGAGTATCAGAGTGACGTCAAAGAATATGAAGAAAGACTTCGTAATCTGACAGCGGATTTCACTGATGAAGACCAGAAGTTACTAGATGATACATTTAAAATGATTTCAGAAGCACAGCAGACAATTCAGACAATGATGGCACAGGCTTCTACTGATCCACAAGCGGCTTTAACGATGGCAAACAGTATTATGTCTGACTGGAATGAGTCTTTTTCTGCGAACATGGATACTTTAATTGAACATAATGATGCACGAATCAAAGCACAGGTAGAGCAGCAGCGAGTTGTCTATGAACGTAGTAGAAATATTGCGTATGCGATGATTGGCGTAGTTGCAGTTTCATTTATATCTGCAATTTTGATTGCGTATGTTTCGGTTGTAGTTGCATTAAAGAAACAGCGCAAAGAGTTAAAAGAGGTAATTGATGGAATACATAATGGAGAAGGGGATCTGACTAAGCGACTGACAATCGTTAGCAATGATGAAATTGGTGAATCTTCTGAGGGAATCAATCACTTTATCGAAACACTGCAGAGCATCATGTCAAAAATCATCACTAATTCACATGATTTAGATAATGTTGTAGAAAATGTTGCATCTAGTGTTGTTGATTCGAATGACAGAGCAAATGATATATCGGCAATCATGGAAGAATTGTCAGCAACAATGGAAGAAGTTTCAGCAACAACAAGTAATGTCAATGATAGTACGGTCTCAGCTGAAAATCAGGTGAAAAACATGGCAGATCAGACGGAAGTGATATCACAGTATGCAAAAGAAATGAAAGAACGTGCTGTGAAGCTGGAGCAGGTTGCCAAAGAAAATATGAACCATACAAATAATATGGTCGGCACAATTACAGGTGAGATGCAGGAAGCATTGGATCATAGTAGAAGCGTTGATAAAGTTGCACAGCTTACGGATGAAATTCTTAGTATTTCAAGTCAAACTAATCTGTTGGCATTGAATGCATCCATTGAGGCTGCAAGGGCAGGAGAAGCTGGTAAAGGATTTGCGATCGTTGCTGACCAGATCAGACAGCTTGCAGATTCAAGCAGAGATACTGCGAATAATATTCAGACTATCAACGAAGAAGTGATTGAAGCAGTTCATGGACTGGTGCAGTCATCAGAAAAAATTGTCACTTATATAAATGAAAGTATTTTAGCTGATTATAAATCATTTGTAGCAAGTGGGCAGCAGTATAGCGAGGATGCGACGCATATCGATCATACAATGGCAGACTATGCAATGATGGCACAGGATATTTTAGCAAATATGACACAGATGAAAGAGGCAATCGACGGTATCAGTCGTGCAATAGAAGAAAGTGCAAATGGTGTTTCTGATTCAGCTGTCAATGTGGATTCTCTTGTACAGGCAATGAGCACTGTCACAGAGCAGATGAATGAAAATAGCAGAGTTGCAAAAGCCTTAAAAGCAGAGTCAGAAAGCTTTAAAAATGTATAAACATACTATTATTTGATCAGAAATGGTCCGTTATTATGTAACAATAGGGAGCATGGTACAGATCGACACATTACATAGATGATGAAAGCAGATAACGTGTGTTATCTGCTTTTATTATATAAAATGAAAATATATATTCGACATTATATGACATAATAGAAGCAGAGAGTGGCGTATAATAAATGCAAATGAAAAGCAGGGGGATTGCATGGAACAAAATAAAGAAAGTGAAAATATAATATTTGGAGGATGGCAGCAGGGAAAAGAGGATGAGAACAGCAGAAAAAGAATCCTTAATTTTACAAAGGCAACGACAATCATCAATGGTGTATTGGCATCGATCTGTGGATTGGGAGTAGTGCTGATGTTTTTGCTTATTTCTGTTGCATCAGTATTTACATCTACATCTTTTTCAAAATTAGAAAACGTGGATGAGGATAGTGTGGTCGCGGGCTATGAGGTCCTGGGCCGACTCTTTGAGGGTACGATGGGAGTTTTTGCATTGGGATTCGCAATTGTGATGCTTATATTTATCAGTCTGGCACTGGCGCTGCTTCTGATCACGACGATTCATGGAATCATTGTTTGCAAGAAAGCTGATTCTAGATATATTTATGACAGAAAGAAATTCTGCAGTTCTATCAAAAGTGATAGTATTTTGAAGATTATAATTAATGGCATTTATGCAGTGTCGGTTATTATGACCATGATTCTGGATGATGCAAAAATTCAAACTTTATTATATGGTGTTCCATTTTTTATTGTCTGTGGATTAAGTATCGCTAATCTTTGCATAGTAAGAAAGCTGCAATTGTAAAAAGTTAATATAGAATAGCCTAAAAAAGCACATGCATTTTGCCGGAGTTACACGCAATTGATTCTGACAATATGTATGTGCTTTTATTTTATTGAATCGCCATGAGTGCCAATAGAGGTTTTTGGTGTCAATTGATTTCTGGTGTCAATAGGTTTCTGGCGTTAATAGGTTTTATGATGTTAATAGGTTTCTGGTGTCAATTGGTTTCTGGCGTCAACAGGATACTAGTATCAATAGGATACAAATTTTCTTCTGCTTTTTTATATCCTTAATGAAACTGAGATAAAGATTTTAAAATATCTGCATTTGCGTTTTTACAAACAAGGTAGAAATTGATCGAAGCACAGTCATCATTGATTGGTATTGATATTCTTGGCTTCTGTGATCCATAATACTGATTGGCCAGATCCGTATCAAATGCTGGAAGAGAGGAATTCCTTCGCAAGGTGAACAGATCCTCATGGTTCGCTTGTTCAATAAAATGTGAATGGGGAAGTTTATTGCGACAGACCTCTCTCCAGATTCCGATAGCGGCATCAATAATAAAAGTTTCTCCATCAATATCGCGAAAAGTGACTGCGCTCATATCAGCAACTGGATGCGCTGGCATAACAGATAAGAATAAATGCTCCTTAAAAAGATATGCTGATTGAAAACCTTGTCGCTCAAATGGATGTGAGAGGACGATTAGCTGATATGTATCATCGTCAAGTCCCTGTAGTAATTTGTCTTCAGAAGTCATTTCGGTGGTAATTGTCTGCATTGAGTAAAGTCGTGTCAGCCTGGACTGAAGTACAGATAAAGGAAGTGGGGCACAAGAACCAAGAGAGATTGTGTGCTTTTTCCGTTCTGCTGCGGTTAATTCATGAATCATTTCATTTTCTGCATGAATAATCTGTTTTGCATGTGACGCAGCGAGGACGCCGGTTTCATTTAATGTGATTTTATTACGGGAACGTTGAAAAAGTGAAATCCCTAATTGATTTTCGAGTTTTTTCATGGATCTTGTCAAGGCGGGCTGGGTTAAATGTAAAGATTCTGCTGCTTTTGATAATGTGTCATGTTCAGCTACTGCAACAAGCTGTTCCAACAGATATATTTCTATCATTGTGACCTCCAATTCTATTTTTAGTATTACTGATGATTATACCACAATAATTAGAAAGTATTATATTTTATTAAGTATAAACGTTATAATATGGTCATAAAGATAACTACTAGTTATCAATTAATGGAGGTGTAAGATGGAATTTACGACGTTGAACAATGGCGTGCAGATGCCAATGGAAGGCTTTGGAGTTTTTCAGATCCCAGACCAGACGGAATGTAAGCAGGCAGTTCTTGATGCCCTTAATGCGGGTTACAGATTGATCGATACAGCAGCGGCATATTTAAATGAAGAAGCTGTCGGACAGGCTATTCGGGAATCAGGTGTATCACGAGCAGATATTTTCCTGACAACGAAATTATGGGTACAGGATTTTGGCTATGAGAATGCAAAAAAAGCAATTGAGGTCAGTCTTGAAAAGCTCGGAGTGGAGTATATTGATTTGTTACTGCTTCATCAGGCTTTTGGAGATTACTATGGTGCATACAGAGCGATGGAAGAAGCTTATAAAGATGGAAAAATAAAAGCAATTGGAGTATGCAACTTTTATCCGGAGCGACTGGTAGATCTTTGTATGAATATGGAGGTGGCACCAACAGTTAATCAGATCGAATGTCATCCATTCTTTCAACAGACAGAAGCACTTCGAATTGCGAAAGAATACGATGTGAAGGTAGAGGCATGGGGCCCATTTGCTGAAGGTGGCCATGGAATATTTACTCATCCGGTATTGACTGCAATTGGTAAAAAATATGGTAAGACTGCTGCACAGGTCGTTTTAAGATGGAATATAGAACGAGGTGTTGTTGTCATTCCAAAATCTGTTCATAAGGAAAGAATAGAGCAGAATATCGACATATGGGATTTTTCACTCGATCAGGCAGATATGGATAAAATTGCGGAACTCGATCTTGGAAAGAGTGAGATTATTGATCATTTTTCACCGGCAATCGCCAAAATGCTCAATACGCATAAAATTCATGAATAAGGTTATAAAGAACTAGGAAAGATTTTTATAACTATGAAAAACAATAGAAACGAACTAAGAAAAACAATAGAAACGAACTATGAAAAACGGTAGAAACGAACTAAGAAAATGTAAGCGATAAGAGCTGAAAGGAGATTTTTATGGAATCTATTTTATTAAATGATGGGAATAAAATACCAGCAATTGGATTTGGTACATTTCAGATACCAGCAGATGGAAGTACTTATGAGGCTGTAAAGCAGGCACTTAACTTTGGTATCCGCCATATTGATACTGCTGTTGCATATTTTAACGAGCAGGAAGTTGGCAAAGCAGTGAAAGAAAGTGGAATCAAAAGAGAAGATATTTGGATTACAAGTAAGATGTGGCTTCAGGATTATAAATATGAAGATGCGAAAAAGGCAATCGATCTTTCATTGAAAAAACTAGGCGTTGATTATATGGATCTCTATCTGATTCATCAGCCATATGGTCTGGTACCTGAAGCGTGGAGAGCTATGGAAGAGGCAAAAAAGGCAGGAAAGATCCGTTCTATTGGCGTTAGCAATATGACACCTGCGATCTGGAATCAGTTTGTTCCACAGTTTGATACGATGCCTAGTGTTAACCAGGTTGAGTTCAATCCTTATTTCCAGCAGAAAGAATTAAGAGAAATCTTAAGACCTGAGAATGTGAAACTTGAAGCGTGGGCTCCACTTGGACAGGGAAATCAGGACCTTTTAAAAGAACCAATCATTACATCTCTTGCTGAAAAGTATGGTAAAAATGCCGGCCAGGTAATTCTGAGATTTGAAAATCAGGAAGGAATCATTGTATTTCCAAAGTCTGTTCACCCTGAAAGAATCAAGAGAAATATGGAGATCTTTGATTTCGAACTGACAGAAGATGAGATGAAGCAGATTCGTGCACTCGATACTGCAAAAGGTATTCATAATCCTGATATGCCAGGTGTTGAGCAAATGTTACTTGGAGCTTTTGACGTACATGCAAATGATTAAGCGTGGTGGTAATATGGATATTTATGAAAGAGCGAGATCCGGTATGCCAATAGATATGCGTACGGACCAGGAATATAAGCAGATATTTGGGCCAGAGATGATTCGAAGCAGAACCCTCTGTCATCGGATCAATATGCTGGATCCATATGACGATCAGGTTCGGGAATATTTGAATGAATTATTTGAAGGACGACTGCCACAATCATCGACGATTCTGTCACCCGTTCAGATAGATCGTGGAAAGACAGTTACCATAGGTGAAAATTCATTTATTAACTGGGGATTCAATTGTGTGTCTACAGGTGGTATTTTTATAGGAAATGAGGTTCAGATCGGACCCAATGTTTCACTGCTGACAGCCAATCATCAGGTCGATGATCTACAGATCATTTCTTGCAGTCCGATCGTCATTGAGGATGGGGCATGGCTTGGAGAAGGAGTAAAGGTCATGCCTGGAATCACCATAGGGCATGGTGCTATTGTTGCAGCAGGATCCGTTGTAACACATGATGTACCTGCAGACTCTATTGTAGGCGGCAATCCGGCCCGGATAATACGACGGAATAAAATGCATAAATAGGCAGAAGCAAAAGAGTATAGATAATTAGAAAATTTGATCATGCAGGAATCATTGAAGTCTTCCAGAGCAGTTTGTAAGTAAGATTGCTCTGGAAGATTTTTTTATGAGTTTTTTATTTATAATTTAACGTTTTCATTACTATCAAAAAAATAAATTAGTTCTTGACATTAATAGTACGATGTACTATTATATTAGCAAGGAAGAATAATAGTCCAATGTACTATTATGAAGATCAAGTAAAAAATAATGAATAAGGAAAAGGAGGGCTTATGACAGAACAGGAATTTTTAAAAACCTATGACTCATCAAAATATGAGAAACCATCTGTTACCGCAGATATTCTAATATTTACAGTAAATGAAGAGCACGAACTGGAGTTACTGTTAATTAAAAGAGGTGGGCATCCGTTTCTTGGTAAGTGGGCAATCCCCGGTGGCTTTGTCGGAATCGATGAATCGGTGGAAGATGCTGCAACACGTGAGTTAAAAGAAGAGACCAGTCTGGAACATATTTATCTGGAACAGCTATATACCTTTAGTGCAGTTGACAGAGATCCTAGAATGAGAGTGATATCGATTGCACATATGGCACTTGTCCCACGTAACAGTCTTAAAATAGAAGCTGGTGATGACGCATCGGAAGCATGTTTGTTTGTGGTAACACAGACACAAAAAGGCTTTGTGTTTACCTCTAGGGAGAAGAATATTACACTAAGTGAAGATGATCTTGCATTTGATCATGCGTTAATTGTCAGTACAGCAATGAAGAGGCTGAGAGGGAAAATCGATTATTCTAATATCGCATTTGAATTACTGCATGATAAAAAACGTTTTTCAATCTTTGAGTTACAGCGGATATGTGAAGCAATACTGGGTGAGGAAACGAACAACGCGAATTTCAAGAAATCATTTACCAGAAGATATCTAAATACAGGTAAAGTGATTATGCTTGATGAAAAATGCAAGGAGTATTCCAAAAGACCAAGCAGTTATTATAGTATCACAGACAAATTTAAGGAGGAAGGACTATGAAAAATATTTTAATTGTTGTAGATATGCAGAAAGACTTTATCTATGGCTCATTGGGAAATGAACAGACAAAAGAAATTGTTCCAGCTGTGGTAAAAAAGATGAATGAATTTCAGGGTGAGATCCTGTTCACGAAGGATACGCATGAAATTAATTATCTTAAGACACAGGAAGGAAAAAATCTTCCGGTTGAACACTGTATAACACATACAGAGGGCTGGGAATTAATCGATGAACTGAATGAATTCCAAAAGAAAAGGAATCATGCAGTATATGAAAAAGGAACATTTGGTTCAACATCACTTGCAGAAGATCTTGTCAGAATCAATCAGAATGAAGGAATTGCATCAATTGAACTGATCGGTGTCTGCACGGATATCTGTGTGGTATCAAACGCGCTTTTGATCAAGGCATTTCTTCCGGAAGTTCTCATCCGCGTGGATTCAAGTTGTTGCGCAGGGGTTACACCTCAGAAACATACAGCTGCACTGGAAACCATGAGAAGCTGTCAGATCAACGTATATTAAAAAGAAAATTGTAACGATTGTAACAGTGCAGGGATTCATAAATATCGAACAGAATGAGTACAGAAATCTGCAGATAGTACAAACAGTAAGTAATACGTAACTTTGTCAAAAAAATAAAAAGCGAGGTAGTTATTATGAAACAGTTTAGTGAAAGAAATATTACAATGATGATGGATTTATATGAAATGACAATGGCAAATGGATACTTTAATGACCAGGATCAGGACGCAAGAGTCGCGTTTGATATTTTTTACAGAAAGAATCCAGATAATGGCGGATTTGCCATTTTTGCAGGACTGGAACAGATTATTGAGTACATTGAGAATTTACATTTTTCAGAAGAAGATATCGAATATTTTAAGTCATTAAATTTATTCAATGATACATTCCTTTCTTATCTGACAGATTTCAGATTCAAAGGTGATATATATGCATTTCATGAAGGATGTGTCATGTATCCGGGAGAACCTGTTATTACAGTCGTTGCACCACTGATCGACGCGCAGCTTGTAGAAACAGCTCTTCTGGCACAGGTAAATCATCAGTCTCTGATCGCAACTAAGACCAGACGTATCAAACAGGCAGCAGATGGTAGAATCGTATCTGATTTTGGTGCAAGACGTGCACATAATATGGATGCAGCTGTATATGGTGCAAGAGCAGCGTATATTGGTGGCGCCAATGGTACGGCAACAGTGCTTGCAGGACAGATGTTCAACATTCCAGTTGGTGGTACGATGGCACACAGCTGGGTTATGTATTACAAAGATGAATTTGAAGCATTTAAGCACTATGCGGAAAACTATCCGGATGCTACAGTACTCTTAATTGATACGTATGATGTTATTCGTTCCGGTGTACCAAATGCTATTCGTTGTGCAAAAGAAGTACTTGAACCAATGGGAAAGAGATTAAAGGGGATTCGAATCGACAGTGGTGACCTTGCATATTTGTCTAAAAAAGTAAGAAAAATGTTGGATGACGCTGGGTTAAATGATTGTCAGATCGTAGTTTCTAATAGTTTGGATGAATATACGATCGAATCAATTTTACAACAGGGCGGATGTATTGACAGCTTTGGCGTTGGAGAACGACTGATCACTGCAAAGTCAGATCCAGTATTTGGTGCTGTTTATAAAATTGCAGCAGTTGAAGAAAATGGAAAATTTGTTCCTAGAATTAAAGTATCAGAGAATGTTGAAAAAATAACAAACCCAGGTCTGAAGAAAGTATACCGGGTATATGATGAGTCAGGAAAGAGTATTGCTGATCTGATTACCGGTGAAGATGAGACAGTAGATCTGACAAAACCATATCGTTATGTTGATCCTGAAAAGCCATGGAAGACCCGTTATTTTGAAAATTGTCATGCTGTTGCATTACAGCACAAGGTTATTGCAGGTGGTAAACGAGTTGAAAAAGAAAAAACGCTTGAAGAAATCCGCGCTTATGTAAAGGAGCAGCTTGATAATGAAGTATGGGAAGAAGAACAGAGATTTGTAAATCCACATAAACACTACATGGATATGAGTCCTGCATATTACGAATTAAAGATGAACCTCTTACATGCTTCAAGAGCAGAATAAAGACAGGGACAGAACATTGAAAAGGAGATCAGTTAGTATGGCATATGGATTTGCAAAGATCGCAACTGCTGCTTTTACAGTATCAGTTGGAAATGTAAAGGAAAATGTAAAATCAGTGATTGAGCTGATAAATAAAGCAGAAAGCAGAGAAAATGATGTTATTGTTTTTCCAGAACTTACGCTGACCGGCTATACATGTGGAGATTTATTTTTACAGAGTTATCTGGACAAAGACGTGCTTGATGGTTTGGAGCAAATCTTAGAGCAAACAGATGGAAAAATACTATCTGTAATTGGAATGCCATTGCGAAAAGACGGAATGCTGTTCAATTGTGCGGTTCTGATTCAGCATAAAAAGATTCTTGGAGTCGTGCCAAAGGCTTTTATTCCAAATTATGGTGAGTTTTACGAGAAGAGATGGTTCGTTCCGGCTTCATGCAGGTTGACTGATCAGATAGAACTGCCTGGTGGTACTTACCCGTTCACTCCTGATCTGATCGTTCAGACGAGAAATGGATTGAAGGTTGCCTGTGAGATTTGCGAAGATTTATGGGTAAACATGCCGCCAAGCAGTATGCATACTTTGTATGGTGCCAATCTGATCGTTAATCCATCGGCATCAAATGAAGTGATTACAAAGAGCAACTATCGAAGAAACCTGGTTTCCATGCAGTCAGCAAGATGTATATGTGCATATGCATATGCATCAGCTGGCGCAGGGGAAAGTACGACAGATCTTGTATTTAGCGGACATCATATGATTGCTGTTAATGGATCACTTGTTGCGGAGCAGAACGAAAATACCGGTTTGCTGGAAGCAATTGTGGACATTGAAAAACTGGAAAATGACAGGATAAAGTTCAATAGCACAGCCTACGAGGTTCCACGTAAACAGTATACAATTCTTGCAACACCTGAAAATAAACAAAGTACGAGAATTTTACCAGATAGCATCAATCCATATCCGTTTGTTCCATCGGAAGAAAAAAAGAGGGAGGAACGTTGCAAGGAAATTCTGCATCTGCAAGCGGCAGGATTAACAGAACGTATTCAAAAGACGGGGATTCAAAAGCTTGTAATCGGTATATCTGGTGGACTTGACAGTACACTTGCATTACTGGTTGCAATAGAAGCATGTGATCGATTAAAAATGCCACATGCAAACATCATAGGCATTACAATGCCGGGATTTGGAACAACGAAACTTACGAAGGGCAATTCGGATATATTGATGGAAAGGCTTGGGATAGATGCGAGAACGATAGATATCAAAGCTGCCTGTTCGCAGCATATGAAAGATATTGATCATAGCGAAAACACATATGATGTCACATTTGAAAATGTACAGGCAAGAGAGCGTACACAGATTTTGATGGACGTAGCAAATCAAGAAGGAGCACTGGTCGTTGGTACAGGAGATCTTTCGGAGCTGGCGCTGGGCTGGTGTACATACAACGGAGATCATATGAGTATGTATGCAGTCAATGTATCCATTCCAAAAACTCTGGTAAAATATCTGGTAAGTACCTATGCGATGCTTCATGAAGAGGTGCGGGAAGTACTGGATTCAATCTGTAATACGTTAATTAGTCCGGAACTCCTGCCACCAGATAAAAATGGAGAAATCAGACAATCGACGGAAAGCACAATAGGAAAATACGATCTGCATGACTTTTTCCTGTATCATTTTATCAGAAATGGATTTAGCAAAGAAAAGATCCAGATACTTGCGCAAATAGCATTCCCAGATGTGAAAACAGATGAGATAAATAACACGTTGGATTTATTTTATAAACGCTTTTATGGGCAGCAGTTCAAGCGTTCTTGCCTGCCGGACGGCCCCAAGATCGGAACAGTTTCATTATCACCAAGAGGAGATTGGAGAATGCCATCAGATGTATGTTATCGTCGTATATAGAGTAAAAGTACGGTAGTGAAATGATTAATCGAATAGAAATACAGGAAAACTTCTTTACATTTGTAGAGGAGTTTTTTGTTTATTTGAACGATACTGGTCTGTAATAGAGACGTCTTTAGAACCTTTTCCTTGACAATTAATGTAAAAGCCTCTAATATTACAATGTAAACCATACACATTAATAGGTTTACAATAGAAAGCTAATTGCGGTACAATACTGCAGTTCTTTCGTAAAAGAGGTGTGTTATATAAGCAGTGCATGAAAAAAAGGTGGACTATTAAGTGGGTGCACAATGGATAAAATCATATGATACATCATAGAACAGGATGCACCATAGAACCAGATGCACGATAGAAGCAAATGCACAATACAAGCAGTTTCATGTGAAAGCAGATGTAAGATGAGTTGAGAAGAGGAGAAAAAATGGATCAGAGAATAGAGATATTAAAGAAAAAGATTTTAAATGGGGGACAAATTGAAAAGGAAGAGGCTCTCAGCCTTTGTAAAGCGCCAGTTGACGAACTTACCGCTGCTGCAAATGAATTACGGCAGCATTTTTGTGGTGCACAGTTCGATATGTGTACGATCATTAACGGAAAGTGTGGTCGCTGCTCGGAAGATTGTAAGTTCTGCGCACAAAGTTCACATTATGAGACGAGCTGTCATGAGACATATCCTTTACTGCCAGCAGAAGAAATGGTTGCAGAAGCAAAAAGAAATACGGATCGTGGAGTACTTCGATTTTCAATTGTGACTTCAGGAAAACGACTGTCCGACAGAGAAGTTGACGAGGTATGTAATAGTATCAGAGAGATTAGGGAAAATGCAGGAATCGAAGTCTGTGTGTCCTTTGGCCTTCTGTCAGAAGAACAGTTTAGAAAAATTAAGGAAGCTGGTGCTTCAAGGGTACATTGTAACCTGGAGACATCACAGAGATTCTTTTCCAAAGTTTGTACGACACATACATTTGAAGAGAAGGTAGAGACACTGAAAGCTGCGCAACGAGCTGGATTGGAAGTCTGTTCAGGTGGAATTATGGGACTGGGGGAATCTATGGAGGATAGGATTGATATGGTGCTGACGGCGAGAGAACTGGGGGTAAAATCAATTCCCGTAAACGTTCTAAATCCAATTCTAGGAACACCTTTTGCTAATAATCGGATTTTATCGAATGATGAAATCTGTCAAATTATTGGTATATTCAGATTCTTGATTCCTGATGGATTTATCAGGCTTGCAGGCGGACGTGGCCTGTTTGCTGACAAAGGACGTCGAAGTTTTACGAGTGGTGCAAACGCGGCCATTACAGGGGATATGTTAACAACGGCCGGGATAACAGTCGAATCAGATCAAAAATTACTGGATGAACTGGGATACCAGATTCGCTTATGTGAATGATCATTCATGCATAAAAAGAATAGAAAGCATTTACTATAAAAGACTTTATTCTGTTATTTAATCTGTTTATAGAATTAATTTCGATGTCCACGAAGCAAATAAATAAAGGGCTGTGAGAATGGGCA
>CAJMQE010000036.1 GCA_905215405.1 uncultured bacterium | reverse complement strand
CCGTGACTGGACTTTCACCAGCTAGATTAGTGCCATGCCTGGCACACAGAAAAAAAGACCTGTGCAAAGCAAATTCTGCTTGCATGGTCTTACTCATAACTCTATATAATTTAATAATCCGCACGGTCTGCTTCGAATGGCAGCTCACAGACGTTACCGATACAGTTAGCTCAGTCCAGGCTGCCTTTCGGCACACAAGAGCTTCCACTTAATGCTGCTTCATTCCTGACCTGACATGATTCATGGATTCCTGTTGCGAAAGACCCAGACGTCAACACCACTTATACCGGGCAGCTCCACAAGCTACTACCCTCTACCGACCATCACCCCAGCTATAGCGGATTGCTGGTACAGGGAGCCGCTGCTTCCCCGGCTGTGCGGAAGTTTTATAAACGTATTCACTATATGATCCTCTCTGACCAAAAGTACAGAGCCTCATTTTAATAACCTGACCATATTTAATCAAAGTATATCTGTAATACTGATTTTTGTCAAGGAATTTATATGATATCTATTATCATCAGAACCATGAAAATTATTCATACGGCTCAGATTTCCAACCCCTTTATCCTTTAAAGTGCTACTGCCTGCATATCTCCTACCATATTAATCGCCATATTCCATGACACATCGCTTGCTGTATCACACGCCATATTCCATGACACATCGCCTGCTGTATCACACGCCATATTCCATGTCACATCACTTGTCGAATCTCTCGCCATATTACATGTCACATCACTTTCCGTATTACCTGCCACATCGCTTGCCGTATCACATGCCATATCACTTATCACAGCAATCGCCGATTTATCTGTTTTCGCTCTCTTCCCTGTTCGCTTTTTCAGCCTTCTTTAACTCTTTCTTTTTATCACGCAGTTTCTTAAAGAAATCTTTCAAAATCTGAGAACACTCTTCAACAAGCACCCCACGAACAACATGAACCTGGTGGTTGAACTGCGGCATCTCCAAAATGTTTATGATTGATCCTGCGCAGCCAGCTTTTGCATTCATACTTCCTATTACGACCTTCGGTATTCTAGCCTGCACAATTGCTCCCGCACACATCTGACATGGCTCCAGTGTGACATACATGACACATTCTTCGAGCCGCCAGTCACCAATCGCTTTACTTGCCCGTTTTATAGCTGTAATTTCAGCATGTCCCAGAGTACTTTTATCAATATTTCTGCGATTGTATCCACGACCAATGATTTTCCCATCATGGACAATGACACAGCCAATTGGCACTTCTTCAATTTTTGCTGCCTTTTTTGCCTGTTTTAGAGCTTCTTTCATATATTTGATATCAGTTTCATCCCATTCTGTGACTACACTATTGCCTTCATGCTCTACTTCATTACTTACTACACTGCTTATCTCATTTCTCATAACACCGATAACATCGCTGTTCGCTTCATTTATTTTATCGTTTTTTGCTTCACTGTTATTTGTACATTCTACACGCTTCATGCTTTGTCTCCATTTTAGAATTTGTTATTATCATACCACAATCCACTGGGAAATAGATTGGCGAAATGCTTTTTTTCGGATATACTAATAAATGAGTATAAATATTTTGAAATGAGGTGGCGTGAATGCATCTGGAATATGCCAATAAGCACATTATAATCAGGGTACTTGATGAACGCTGGGCACAGCAGGTACTTGATTTTTATTATAGCAACCGGGACAACTTTGAACCTTTTGAAATCGAAAAACCTGACAACTTCTACACTCTTGTATTTCAGAAACGACTTCTCCATGCTGAATATGAAGCATTTGTTCACGGCCAGCAAATGCGTTTTTTCCTGTTCGATCAACTTGATCCCGATACCATTATCGGTACGGTATCTTTTTTCAATATAAAACGACAGAATTTTCAGGCATGTGAACTTGGCTACAAAATCGACAAACATTTTACAGGACGAGGTTATGCTACTGAAATGCTCCGACTTGCTATGAAAGCAATGATCGAAGACTTTGGAATGCACCGCTTCTGTGCCTATATTCAGCCATCCAACCTTGCTTCGATCCGCCTAGTCCGAAAACTACAATTTCAGTTGGAAGGAACCGCCAGAGGGTTTGTCTGGCTCCATGATTCCTGGCAGGATCATCTTTGCTATTCTTATCTGGCTTCTCCAATATTCTAAAGCTGCCAAAAAAGTACATGTTCTCACAAAAATAGTTAACATGAAATGACTCTGCCTTTCATATCCTTGTTGTAAAGGAGAGTGATTTTATGGACTATAGACGAATTGTATCTTACATATATGCATATCAGGCCGGCGAAAAAGAGAAAAACGTTGGCTTTGCAAAGATAGAAACTCGCAATATGCAGTCTCAATTTACGATCAACCTGAAAGGGCTCTATACGGAAACTCCTGAAAATTACGGCGTCTATCTTTTCTCCCGTGAAAACGATCTGATCAAGGGTATTAAGATTGGAGAAATGGTAGTCAGCAATGGAATCGGCAATTTCCATGAGATTTTCTATCCTCAGAACATTGTAAATTCCGGATATTCCATTGACAAAATAAATGGTATTTTTATCGGTAATCAGAATAACAAAGAAAATATTCTTGCATCCCAGTGGGATGAAGTCGAAATCAATGTGCATAACGTTGTATTTCCTGATGAGGCTGCACCTGCTGCAAAACAGGTTCCAGCGCAATCATCTGTTTCAAATGCGGATAGCACTGTAAGACAATCTGCGAAACAGAGTGCACCCGCTTCCACTGCCTCGACAGCAAATCAGTCAGATACCGTATCTGAGTCTTCTACCTCACCAACCCTATCTTCTGATTCAAACAATACATCTGAGTCTGTTGTATCTGCAGCATCTACGGACTCCGTGCAAGGTGCAGAGTCCGCGCAAAGTTCTTCCATCAACTCAGCTGATGATTCCTCACAGCGCGATTCCGTATGCGATTTTGCATGTGACTCCGCAAATAGTGAAACTGTACCAGTGCCAATGCAGGAACAGCCAGATATCCAAACAGTCAATGCGACCGCTCAATATAGCAATGTAGAACCACATCCATCAAAACCTGCCGATGTGGCTCCAGATACGACCCCAGCTGCAGACACAACAGAAACTGTCGCACCTGGTTCAGACACTGCAGAGTCAGCTACGACATCTTCTAGTCCATCTGCTGCTTCAAATGGATCATCAACCGCAGTTCCTGCAAATGCTTCATCTTCAACAGCATCCTCTGCAGTTCCTGCTGCTGATATTCATCAGGGTCCTCCCGTATCACAAAATACTGAATCTGCACAAAGTGAGGAAAAATCCGAGTTGGATGATACCTTAAAGTCCGCTGCCGTTGCAACAAATCCAGTTGATGATCTGTATAAGATCTGTGATTCTGTTGATGCATTTGATGATGATGACTATTATGATTGTATCGAAGTCGCACCTGATAACTTAAAACGCCTTCCACTCGGCGATATCAATGTGCGTAATAACAGTTTTATGATGCATGGTTTTTATAATTTTAAACATCTTTTATTTGGCAAAGTCCAGCGGGATGGTGAAAAGAATCTTTATTTCATCGGTGTTCCCGGTATCTATAGCAATCGTGAAAGATTTATGGCATCCATGTATGGATTTAACAATTTCAAACGTAGTCACCGCAGTGATTATCGCAATCCATACTTTGGGTACTGGTATATGGAAGTATACCTCTAATTAAAAATGGTTACACTTTTACATTTTCCCTCTATTTATATATGATATAAGGCTGCCCGAAGGGCAGCCTTTTTTTTGCGAAAATTTTGTTTTTTCTACATCAGTTTCAATTTTTTCTTATTTCGGTACATATTTTCATCCGCTGTTTTCAATACCTGTTCTACCTCAACCGAATTTCTTTCTCCACGTCCCATACCACATGCGACCTGCACTTTGAACGGAAGTTCCTCACCAATGTTGATCTTCTCGATCAGATCGTCAAATTGTACCATCAGAAGCTGCAGGTACCTGCAATTCTTTCCTTCCAGTACTGCAATAAATTCATCTCCACCATATCTCCCACAAAATCCAGCGGGCTCAAATACCTCCTGCAGCGCCTGTGCCACTTTCATAATTAACAGATCTCCCATATTGTGGCCATAGGTATCATTAGCGAACTTTAAATTATTGATATCAAAGAACAGTATGATAAATTCAGATTCCTCTCTGTTTTTCAGTTCTTTTAGGATATTATCACACATTGTTCTGTTGCTGATTCCCGTAAGCCTATCATGAAACGCCAGCTGCTCCAGTCTCTTTCTTTCTGAATCCCCTACATAGCGGTTCAGAAGCTGAACAACATAGCCATTCACCAGGATCAATACAAAGATCATAACCCCCAGTGGAATAAAGGAATAGACCTCCACGCGAAATTCAACAGGTGAATATTTCTGTACATTGAACCTAATTATATCTGTCAGGAAGAATGCCATCAGCACCAGCAATGCATATTTCATGATTCTGGTCTGCCTGCTCTGGAACCCCGTCACCCTGTAAAATAGCACAATGATATGCAGCATTCCGACAATCATCAAAAAATGAAGCAATTTTACGAACGAACAATAATGATAATTAACTGTCAGATAGTTCAATGCCGTTGTTATCACAAAGAACCCTGTAAATATCCAGGTCATTCTTAATAGTTCATTTTTACAACGTGGATCGATATGTTCTTCATAAAGATACCATACTAACAGTGCCGGAAGTGAAAAAAGCGAGAGATACTCCAGTTCTGATGCCAGTCTTTCACTGCTGACCACATAATGGATAATTCCAAAATGCGACAATATATATATTGACATATCAATATTGAACAGAGAAATCGCAAATCCTTTTCGTCTCATTCCATGCAGTTCCTTGGCCATTATACAGATCAAAAGTCCCGCCGCTGAAACAACGAACAGTGCCATGAACAGGCACAGATCCAATAGATGATTCAGAATAAAATATTTATCGCTGTCCACCAGTTTCATTACTGTTACATCTTTTAAGCCTGAGAACGCACTATTTTCCTGTACATCGCACACCAGTTTTAACTCAGATCCCCAAGCGTCATCTGGTATTTCAATAATTGGATACTCAGAACCTATCTGTCTTCCCTCATCAGCCAGTTCCTGACCATATGTATACAATAAGATATCTCCACTATATACGTGAATAATACTATGGTAAACATAAAAACATAGCACACCATTATCTATTTTATCTTCTACTGGAAGTGAAATCCATGCTGTAAGCTGGTCACCCTTATTTAATACAGAAAATTGTGCACTTTCACTGTATTGTACTGTTCCGTCTTTCCTTACGACCTCTGTTATTATATTCTTATCCATCAGCCTGCTTGAATACTCATCAAGCCCGCTTAGTTTCGTTCCCAGATAAGAAAATATAATGTAAACTACAATTAATACTGCGATTAATTTTAATAGTATTTTCCCTACTATGCTCTCCCTGTCTTTCATCTATTTACCTCATAAATATTATCCGTTACATTCAGGTATTACCCTGTACAATTTTCGAATCTCCAGAGAATCTCCAGTTTTATGTTCCCCTTTTTCTTTCTGTCTCTCGACACACACTTTTTATATTTTACCATAGGTGAATAGGTAAAATATACCTTATCTTTATATATTTTATAATTATATTTTTTCGAAATTTACAATAAAAAAGCGTATACACCCTTTTTATACGGATGTATACGCCATTTTTACTTAATTATGAAATTACTGTTTTTCAACACCCATAGTTACATCTTCACCATTGATATTCCAATCCTTTGTAAATCCAGCTGTTTCGCCAAATACTACATCCAGAGCAAGAACGTCTGATTTGATCTGATCTAAGTTATCGTTGAAATATTTTGTTACTGTTTCATCTGCTTTTACATAGACTTTGATCTTATCCATAACTTCAAATCCAGCATCTTTTCTCATTGTCTGGATCTTACTGATGATTTCTCTTACGAAACCTTCTTCAATAAGTTCTGGAGTCATGTTGATATCAAGAACAACTGTTACATTGTTATAGCTATCTGATACAAAGCCTTCCATCTGTGCCATTTCAATCAGTAAATCTTCTTTTACAAGTTTTACTTCTGTTCCATTTGCATCAAATGTAATAAATCCAGTTTCATTTAATTCATCCATAGCTGCATTTCCGTCTACTTCTGACAGATGTGCACGAATGTCATTCAGATGTTTACCATATTTAGGACCAACTGTCTTTAACTGTGGTTTAAATGAATAGGATGTAAATGATCTGATATCATCTTTAAATTCTACTTCTTTTACATTTAATTCATCTGCAATAATTTCCTTGAAGAATTCAGAAAGTTCCCAATCTGCTTTGATATACATCTTTCCAACTGGCTGTCTGTTCTTTGTATTGGATGTATTTCTACATGAACGACCAAGTACAACAACTTCAAGAACTCTTTCCATGTTATCTTCCAGTTCCTTATCGATCCATGCCTCATTTGCAACTGGGAAGTCACAAAGGTGAATACTTTCAGGAGCTGTTTTATCGATATTGCATACCAGATTTCTGTAAATGTCTTCTGTCATAAATGGAATCATTGGAGCTGCTGCTTTACACAGTGTTACCAGTGTTGTATACAGAGTCATATAAGCATTGATCTTATCCTGTTCCATTCCTTTTGCCCAGAAACGTTCTCTGCTTCGTCTTACATACCAGTTACTCAGTTCATCAACGAAATCTTCCAGAGCTTTTGCTGTTTCTGTGATCTTGAAGTTCTCAAGATTATTATCTACTGTCTTAACAAGTGTATTTAACTTAGACAATACCCATTTATCCATAACTGGAAGTTTATCATAATCCAGTGTATATTTTGTTGCATCAAAGTTATCAATATTTGCATACAGAACGAAGAATGCATAAGTATTCCAGATTGTTCCGAGGAACTTTCTCTGACCTTCTGTAACGGCTTTATCATGGAATCTGTTAGGAAGCCATGGCGCACTATTTTCATAGAAATACCAACGAATCGCATCTGCTCCGTGCTTATGAAGCGCTTCCATAGGATCTACTGCATTTCCCTTTGATTTGGACATCTTCTTACCTTCTGCATCCTGAACATGACCCAGAACGATAACATTTTCATATGGTGCCTTATCAAATAATAATGTAGAAATAGCAAGAAGTGAATAGAACCAACCTCTTGTCTGATCCACTGCTTCAGAGATAAATTTTGCAGGGAACTGCTGTTTGAATTTATCCTGGTTCTCAAATGGATAATGGTGCTGTGCAAATGGCATTGAACCTGAATCGAACCAGCAATCGATTACTTCTGGAACTCTGTGCATCTGTTTTCCACACTTAGGACACTTAATTGTAACAGCATCGATGTATGGTCTGTGAAGTTCGATATCATCTGGACAATTGTCTGACATAGACTTCAGTTCTTCGATACTTCCGATTGAATGCATATGACCACATTCACATTCCCATACATTTAATGGAGTACCCCAGTAACGGTTACGGCTGATGCCCCAGTCCTGTACATTTCCGATCCATGCGCCAAAACGACCTGTACCAATTGTTTCAGGAATCCAGTTAATTGTCTTATTATTTTCTACCAGTCTATCTTTGACAGCTGTCATTTTAATGAACCAGCTCTCTCTTGCATAGTAGATCAGTGGTGTATCACATCTCCAGCAGTGAGGGTAGCTATGTTCGAACTTAGGTGCATCAAATAATTTTCCTTCTGCTTCCAGATCTTTTAATACAAGTGGATCTGCTTTCTTAACAAATACACCGGCATATGGTGTTTCAGGAGTCAGATCACCCTTATCATCAACGAACTGTACAAATGGAAGATCATATTTACGACCAACATTGGCATCATCTTCACCAAATGCAGGAGCGATATGAACGATACCTGTACCATCTGTCATAGTTACATAAGTATCACATGTTACATAGTGACCTTTCTTATGCTGTTTTTCAACAACAGGTTTTACACAGTCATACAGTGGTTCATATTCCTTGTATTCCAGATCTTTACCTTTATAAGTTTCAAGTACTTCATAAGCAGGTTTTCCAGCTTCTTCATCAGCAAGCTTTCCAAGTACTTTGTCAAGAAGTGCTTCTGCCATATAATATGTGTAGCCATCTGCAGCTTTTACTTTACAGTAAGTCTCTTCAGGATTTACACAAAGAGCAACATTTGATGGAAGTGTCCATGGTGTTGTTGTCCATGCAAGGAAGTAAGCATCTTCTCCAACGACCTTGAATCTTACAACTGCAGAACGTTCTTTAACATCTTTGTATCCCTGTGCAACTTCGTGACTAGAAAGAGGTGTACCACATCTTGGACAATAAGGAACGATCTTATATCCTTTATAGAGAAGCTTCTTATTCCAGATTTCTTTTAAAGCCCACCATTCAGATTCAATAAAGTTATTATCATAAGTTACATATGGATCATCCATATCAGCCCAGAAACCAACTGTACCTGAGAAATCTTCCCACATACCTTTGTATTTCCATACACTGTCCTTACATTTCTTAATAAATGGTTCAAGACCATATTCTTCGATCTGTTCTTTTCCATCCAGACCAAGCATCTTTTCTACTTCCAGTTCAACAGGAAGTCCATGTGTATCCCATCCTGCTTTACGTGGAACCATATAGCCCTTCATTGTCTTATATCTTGGAATCATATCCTTAATGACACGTGTCAGTACGTGACCGATATGAGGTTTACCATTTGCTGTTGGAGGTCCGTCATAGAAAGTATAAGTCTCTCCTTCTTTACGGTTTTCCATACTTTTTTTGAAAATATCATTTTCTTCCCAAAAATGTTCCACATTTTTTTCTCTCTCAACAAAGTTGAGATTCGTAGATACCTTATCGTACATTTTGAAATTCTCCCTTTCTGTTTTTCTATATTATGATAGTTGTATACGTGGTTCATATAAGGAATGTACTCTGAAAATCAATTCTAAAGATCCTTGCAAACTGTAATAAAATTTTGCATCTCACTTATTTTCCTTTCAGCATTTGCAATTCATGCAAATAAAAAAAGCATCCACCCCGTAATGGGTGAATGCTGTACGTATCCTTGCCTATTACGACATACTATCATATGCGCCCTTAGTAACGGTAGGGAAACCGTCAGAACTTACTGTAGTTCAGCCTGATGCTCAGAAGTGATGTTCATATTACTTTTATTCGTATCGGATTCCACCATCCCGACTCTCTGGAACTTTCAAAGAAATATTACTGTCTTCGTCATAGCTTTTCTTTCTATTGCAGAATCAGTGACTCTGCCGGTAATCTGGCTACTATTGTACCCGAAATTACTTATAATATGTATATTTTATATAAATAACATGGTAAAGTCAATACCATTTCCCTTATTTACTACACAAAAGTTCTCTTTTTCCAGTCTTTTGTGCCGTTTCTTTCCAATAAATGAATCACAACATTTATATAGAAAAGAAAAAACGTCAGCGGATTCTCCTTTTCGAGTGTCCTCTGACGTTTTTATCTGTTGGTCTCTTTCATAAAATCTGATGTGATTATAGGAACAATCAACCCAATCAATTCAAATAATCTGTCCGATCTTAATCAAGATAACCTTTATAGGATGCAGTATCGAGAATCTCATTTGCTCTCTCCACCTGCTCTTTTGTTGGAACATTAATGTCTTTTAAAGTGTAATCCAGTTTCAGATTTTCCCATTTGAATAATCCCAGCGTATGATATGGGAGCACTTCAAAACGTTTTACTGTCTTCAGTGTCTTAACAAATGCAGATAATTTCTGTAAGTGTTCATCTGAATCTGTGAGTCCTGGAACAAGCACGTGACGAATCCACATTGCTTTTCCATGCTCTGACAGATACTGTGCCATATCAAGGATATTGGCATTGCTCCATCCTGTCAGACTCTTATGATCTTCTTCGTTGATCTGTTTCATGTCGAGCATGACCAGATCTGTATACTGCATCAGTTCTTCAAACTTTGAGAAAAATGGTTCTTCTCTTGTAAATGGATTACCAGCTGTATCAAGTGTTGTATTAATGCCAGCTTTTTTTGCCTTCTTGAAAAGATCAATCATGAAATCGATCTGCAGAAGTGGTTCCCCACCACTGACAGTAATTCCACCTTTTTCTCTCCAGTAAGTCTTATAACGGAGAGCTGTTTTGATCAGCTCATCCGCACTATATGTTTTTCCACCATCCATTGCCCAGGTTTCCGGATTGTGGCAGTATCTGCAACGCATCCGGCAACCCTGAACAAAAATGACAAATCTTACACCAGGACCATCAACAGAACCAAAGCTTTCGATGGAATGGATAAATCCTTTCGTTTCCTGTATTGTTGTCCCAGTTTTATCAATTATGTTCTCCATATTAGCCTGAGCTCCTTTCTGATTATCTTGATGCTTATGATTACATTCTGTCGTGGAATGTTCTTGAAATTACGTCCATCTGCTGTTCTTTTGTCAGATCGATAAATTTAACAGCATATCCTGATACACGGATTGTGAAGTTAGCATATTCAGGTTTTTCTGGATGAGCCATAGCATCAAGTAATTTATCTTTACCAAATACATTTACATTAAGGTGATGTGCACCCTGATCAAAGTAACCATCTAATACGTGTGCAAGGTTATTTACACGTTCATCTTCATCATGACCTAAAGCATCAGGATTCATTGTCTGTGTATTAGAGATACCATCAAGAGCCCATTCGTATGGAAGTTTAGCAACAGAGTTAAGAGATGCTAAAAGACCATTTTCTTCTGCGCCGTAGCTTGGGTTAGCACCAGGTGATAATGGTGTCCATGCTTCACGACCATCTGGCATAGCGCCTGTATATTTACCATATACAACGTTTGATGTGATTGTAAGGATAGATGTTGTTGGTTCTGAATCTCTGTATGTATGTCTCTTTTTGATCTTCTCAAGGAAGTTCTGAAGAAGCCATACAGCGATATTATCAGCTCTATCATCATCGTTACCATATTTAGGGAAGTCGCCTTCTACTTCGTAATCTACAACAAGACCGTTTTCATCACGAACTGTTTTAACCTTTGCATACTTAATAGCACTTAAAGAGTCAACTACATGTGAGAAACCAGCAATACCAGTTGCAAATGTACGTTTTACATCTGTATCGATCAGAGCCATCTGTGCTGCTTCATAGTAATATTTATCATGCATATACTGAATTAAGTTCAGGATATTTACATAAAGACCAGCTAACCAGTCAACCATTACATCATATTTCTTAACTACTTCATCATAATCAAGATATTCAGATGTG
This sequence comes from uncultured bacterium, assembly GCA_905215405.1. Lineage (GTDB taxonomy): Bacteria > Bacillota > Clostridia > Lachnospirales > Lachnospiraceae > CAJMQE01. The sequence continues at coordinate 25,140 of CAJMQE010000036.1, read as the reverse complement.
ATTGGCTTGAAGTCAGGACCTACCTGTTTGCCAGATTTTTCATCAACACCACCGTTGATAGCGAAAAGAAGGCATTTTGCAAGGTTTGCTCTAGCTCCGAAGAACTGCATTTCTTTACCAGTCTGAGTTGCAGATACACAACAGCAGATTGAGTAATCATCGCCCCATGTTACTTTCATAACATCATCATTTTCGTACTGGATAGAACTTGTATCAACAGAAATCTTAGCTGAATATTTCTTGAAGTTTTCTGGTAAATGTGATGAATAAAGAACTGTAAGGTTAGGTTCTGGTGAAGGTCCCATGTTTTCTAATGTATGAAGGAATCTATAGTCAGTCTTTGTTACCATTGAACGACCATCGATACCTGTGCCACCTACTTCAAGAGTAGCCCATGTAGGATCACCTGAGAATAATGCGTTGTATGATGGAATTCTTGCGAATTTAACCATTCTGAACTTCATTACCATATGATCGATTAATTCCTGAGCTTCAACTTCTGTAAGTGTACCATTTTCAATATCTCTCTGAATGTAGATATCAAGGAATGTTGAGATACGTCCTACTGACATAGCTGCACCATTCTGTGTTTTGATAGCTGCAAGGTAACCGAAGTATAACCACTGACAAGCTTCTTTAGCGTTTGAAGCTGGTTTTGAAATATCATAACCATAGCTTTCAGCCATTTTCTTCATGCCTGCTAATGCTTTGTACTGATCTGAGATTTCTTCTCTCTGACGAATTACTTCATCAGTCATTGTTCCATCGCCACAGTTTGCATGATCTTTTGCTTTCTGTTCCATAAGGTAGTCAATACCATAAAGAGCAACTCTTCTGTAATCGCCTACGATACGACCACGGCCGTATGTATCTGGAAGTCCTGTGATGATATGGCAGTGACGTGCTGCTCTCATCTCTGGTGTGTAAGCATCGAAAACACCCTGGTTATGTGTTTTATGATATTCTGTAAAGATCTTGTGGAATTCTGGATTTGGTGTATATCCATAGTTTGAAGCTGCTTCTTCAGCCATCTTAATACCACCATAAGGCATAAATGCTCTCTTTAATGGTTTATCAGTCTGAATACCAACGATCTTTTCTTCATCTTTTAATGATTCATCTATGTATCCTGGGCCATAAGCTGTAAGACCGGCAACTACTTCAGTTTCACACTCAAGTACTCCGCCCTTTGCTCTTTCTTCTTTCTGAAGTTCCTGTAATTTACCCCACAATTTGGATGTTGCCTGTGTTGGTCCCTCAAGGAATGACTCATCGCCATCATAAGGTTTGTAATTGTGCTGGATGAAATCTCTTGTATTGATTTCTTCTTTCCAGAGTCTGCCTTCAAATCCGTTCCATTGTTCCATTTCTAACATAAACTGGTCCTCCTTGTATATAGTATTTCGTATTAGGTATTTTGTATGTTGGTATACAAAATACATGTGTCTTTAAAAAAAAAGCAAATTGCTTTTTTATTATTGAAAAATCGTTATCTTTTGATAAATATATAATAATCTTTATCCAAGGACATAATAACAAAGGTACAACATAAAAGCAACAATTATTTTTACATTATTTGGCACGTTTTATCGTAAACCTACATTTTCCGCGCCTTTGTGGCCTTGTACATTTTTACGTACAATCAAAAAGTCGCAAATATGCGTAGTTATGCGGTTTACAGCTATTTTTAAGTCGCGAAATTTTATCAATAAATTACACAATTTTCATTAATTGAATATATTTATAATGTGGAAATAAATGTCATACACTTCATATTAAAACGAAATATTTATTTCATATTTAGACACATCTTATAGACCATTATTTTCCATGTTTGATTTATATTTCCATTTTCTTGCCAGCTTATCTTTCTAGGATCTGGAACAATTTTCAATTGTAGAGACAATTACAATAATAAAGACAGCCCTGTCTGACTTCATGCCAAACAGGACTGTCTATTAAAATACTCACCCTACTATTTCCCAAAATAGTTTTTATAGAAAATCACGTAATTTTATATATTGCCTTCATCAATTATTACGTAATGATACTAATCTGTTTCATTTTTGTTAGCCGTTTTGAGCGGGGAACGATCCTTTTATTGAATCATTCCCATCTAACGGTTTTGTAACTTAGCGGTTTTGTTACTTTGCGATTTAACTTTGCGGTTTTGCGGTTAACTTCAATACATATCATCAGAATAAAAAAAACACCCGTTTCCGGATGCTGAACAATCGTAATACAAAGCATACAATGATGCTAATACTACAATTAAAAATGCAACCGGCTGTCATTCCATTACTGGAGAAGACCCTTTGGCTTTGCGTCCTTACCTTTCGATAAGTTTGCTAAGTTATGATGTTTTTTCTAAATGTATCTCAAGTCGCTTATTATAATATCAACTTGCGAGGCCTTTGTATATAAGCTTTTTAGCCTATTTTTTTGTGACTATTAGTACTTTAGCACTATATATATCTAGTAATTATTTCCTTTGCACATATATATTATGCTCTATTTATCTTACGATTCTATTAATTTTCTTTTATTTTTTTAATAAATCTTTTCTTGTTTTCTGAATTACATCCTCTATAATCACCTAATACGATTCATTCTGATCAAAGAGCAAAAAAAGCCTCCCACACAACGGGAGAGAAATGTGGGAGGGATATATGAACAATGCCGCAAATACATTGTACATAGCTAGATATAATTGAAACAATCTTTCATGAGTCTGACACTAATCAGTACCAGTCAATATTAAATCTGTAAAAGACAATAAAAAAACACCCTGGCAAATTTCAGGATGCATGAACAACTGTCAGTTCTTCTATCTGAACGTATTTTCCAGATTACCGAACGTTTTAACAGTGCAACCGGCTGCCATTCCACATTGTGGTGAAGGCCCATGGCTTTGCGTCCTTACTTTTCAATAAGTTTGCTAAAATATTTATTTACCTCTTTTCTACATAATATTCCATAATATCCCTTATGTATATAGGAATTAAGTACCGCATTATGTAACCCATATGACAGTAGTACCAAAAAAAAGAAACTGACAACAGGGAATGAGTTATCAGTTTCTATCTATTCATACTTTTATAAAATCAGTGCTATTCTGATTATCTCTGGATATCACCAGATGCATTTGTCATTAATGCTTCAATCGCTTCACGGCTTGTAATATTTGTATCACCATGAATTGAATGCTTCATAACAGAAGATGCTACCGCAAAATCAACGACCTTCTGTGGTTCCATATTTTCCATTAATGCAAAGATCAGACCTGATGAAAATGCATCACCACCACCAACTCTGTCTACGATATCAAAGTTGATCAGTTTACTTTCATATGTCTTTCCATTTGCAAAGTAGAATGCTTTCAAAGAATTGTTTGTTCCTGAATGCACATATCTAACTGTTCTTGCAATGGCTTTCATATGATATTTTTCATCAATTGCTTTAAATACTCTGTCCATATCATCAAATGAAGGCTGCATAGTAAGTCCTTCTTTGACATCGGTCACCCCATCTTCTTTATAAAGATGAATTGGTTCAATACCAATCAGTACATCAACATATGGTAAATATGTTGTCAATACATCTCTGGCTGTTTCGAAAGACCAGAGTCTCTTTCTAAAGTTTGGATCAAAACTTACTGTAAGACCGAGTTTCTTTGCTGATTTTAATGCTTTATCGATCAGACGACGGCAATTATATGATAAGGCAGGTGTAATGCCGCTGACATGTAACCAGTCATAATCCTTAAGAATTTCATCCATATCAACATCTGCATAATCGTATTCTGCAAAAGCAGAATTATCTCTGTCATAAATAACCTGGGATGCTCTGACTGCGATTCCTTCTTCCAGGTAGTACAGTCCCATTCTTCCCTCTGCCTTAATGATATGTTTTGTATGAACATCATTGGCTTTCAGATAACTCAGAGTAGACTTTCCTAAATCAGAGTCTGGCAGGACTGTAAAGAAAGTACTGTCTACACCAAGATTGGCAAGTGAAACAGCTACGTTGGCTTCGGCACCACCATAATTCATAATCAGATTATGTGTAGTAACTATCTTTTCATAGTTTGGGGGTGAAAGTCTGAGCATAATCTCACCAATAGTAATAAACTTCATAATAACCTCCTGTGTATGCAAGCCCGTGTTAAGGTTGGGCAATAATTAAACCGTCTCCAATATCATAAAAGCACAAAAGATTGCATTTTATAATATACAATCTTATGATACTACGACTTTTGACAAAATGCAATTATATTCAGCGACAAATCAGCACTTTTTTCCTTAATTTACTTTATTCTTCAACCTCTTTTAACTTATGACTGGCGATTATCGATCGGATCGTTCGGTACAGGTGTGGTTTCAGTTCTTCTATGTTCGTCGGCTCCTTATAAAGGATGGCACTGTAGCAGGTCGAACTAATCAGTTCGACGATCATAAACAGCATAATTTCAGGATCAACGAACTCTATGTCATTCATTGTAATCATTTCATAATAGATATCCAAGAAATTAATATCACTATCATTTACATTTGTGGTCATTGCATCTTTAAAAATTCCCCAGCTTAAATTTTTAGATATGAATGTTAACAGTGACTGATTTGCATTCAGTTCATTGATTACATAATCTGCAATGAAAATGATCTTATCTTCGAAACTCTTAATTTTATCTTCGTCAATAGCATCGAGCGCTCTTCTGAAGAGTTTACTTGATTCATGAGAGATCAGTTTATTACGGATATCAAATTTGTCTTTAAAATAGAGATAAAAAGTTCCCTTTGCAATACCTGCTTTCTCAGAAATCTCTGCGATTGAAGTCTTGCTGACTCCTTTGGTCATAAAAAGACTGTACGCTGTATTTAACAGAGAATTTTGTTTTTGAAGTTTATTTCTTTCAACTTTTCCCATCTTTTATCTATACACACTGCTGGTTAATAAATTATGAAAGAAAAGCTGTGCAGTGTATATTTTCCTCTTTTCTTATTTTCTTTCACAATCTGAAAATCTTATGATATCTGAATCACTTATGGTCATGCGGAAATTTCTATCCAAACTAAACCTGATTTCAATTGATAAACTTATCCTTTCCTTATATATAGTCTGTAGAATAAGGTTTCTTATCAATTATATTTAAGAAACACGCAAATAACAAGCCAAAAAAAACATTTTCCTGAATCTGCACCGATTATAGTATAAAAATGACCGATAGTCAATATTTAAATCTTAACAAATTCTTAAAAAATGACCAAAAGTCAAAAATGTGCTTAAAAGATATTGACTATTGGTCATTTAATGTTATAATTACTTTCGAGCTAATAAATGACTGATGGTCATATTATTGAAAAAGAATCTCAAGAGAACGGATTTGAGATAACTATGGAGGTAAAAATGGGAAAGTTTGGACAAAAAGTTGTTAAATTACGAATTCCAATTCTGATTATTAGTTTCTTACTCCTTATACCAGCAGCATTCGGATATTTTAATACACGTATTAATTACGATATTTTATCCTATCTGCCAAGTGATATAGAAACAATGGAAGGACAGGATATCCTTCTTGATGAATTTGGAAAAGGCGCATTCGCCCTGATAGTAGTAGAAGACATGGATAATAAAGATGTCGCTACACTGAAAGAGAACATAGAAAATGTAGATCACGTGGAAAGTGTTATCTGGTATGATTCGCTTGCTGATCTCTCCATTCCTATGGAACTGATACCTAATAAATATCTGGAAGCATTTAAAACAGATCATGCAACACTGATGGCTGCCTTCTTCGATGAGACATCATCTGCGGATGGTTCTCTGGATGCAGTCAACCAGATCAGAAAGCTGGCAAAGGACCAGTGTTTCATTAGTGGTATGACATCCGTCGTACTTGATACAAAGAACATATCTAATCAGGAAACACCAATGTACGTAGCAATTGCTGCAGGCCTTACATTTGTTGTTCTGGCCGTATTCATGGATTCATTCCTGATTCCGTTCTTCTTCCTGCTGAGCATCGGTATGGCGATCGTTTATAACCTGGGGTCGAATGTATTCCTTGGGCAGATCTCCTTTATCACGCAGGCGCTGACCGCAGTACTTCAGCTTGGTGTAACCATGGATTACTCGATATTCCTGTGGCACAGTTACAGTGAAGAAAAACACAAGGGGATCTACGATACCAAAGAAGAGGCAATGGCACATGCCATCAACAGTACTGTCGTTTCTGTTGTAAGTAGTTCTATCACAACAGTTGCCGGTTTCGTAGCTCTGTGCTTCATGAGTTTTACCCTTGGTCTCGACCTTGGTGTTGTTATGGCAAAGGGTGTTGTCCTCGGTGTAATTGGCTGTGTAACAATTCTTCCAGCATTTATACTTACATTTGATCGTGCTATTGAAAAGACGACACATAAATCATTTAATCTTGATTTCATCAAGAAAATTGCAGCATTTATTGTTAAATTTAGACTTGTATTCATCGCTCTCTTCCTTATTATCCTGGGACCTGCGCTTTATGGATACAACAATACAAAGGTTTACTACAACTTAACAGATACGCTTCCAAAGGATCTGGGCAGTGTCGTTGCCAACACAAAACTGGAAGAAGAATTCAATATGAATTCCGTATTCATGGTACTTGCTGATACTAATATGTCAGCCAAAGACTCCAATAAAATGATCAACGACCTGAAGAGTCAGGACGGAATCAAATTTGCAATGAGTTTTGATTCTCTGATCGGTACATCCATACCGGATGAAGCGATTCCATCCTCTATTAAGGACTTGTTGAAGAGTGACAAATGGCAGCTGATGCTTGTCGGATCCGAATATAAAGTAGCTTCTGATGAAGTAAATAATCAGATCAACGATGTAAATGCAATCGTTAAGAGTTACGACTCAAATGGAATGGTCATTGGTGAAGCCCCATGTACAAAGGATCTGATTGAAATTACAGATAACGATTTCAAGACTGTCAGTGTTGTTTCTATCGCTGCAATCTTCGTCATCATTTTATGTGTATTTAAATCAATTTCTCTTCCAGTTATTCTGGTTACGGTTATTGAATTTGCTATTTTCATTAATATGGGTCTTCCATACTATACAAATACAACAATACCATTTATCGCATCTGTTGTAATCGGTACAATTCAGCTTGGTGCTACTGTCGATTATGCGATCCTGATGACAACAAGGTATAAGAGAGAACGTATGCTTGGTCTTTCAAAACATGACTCTGTAACAATCGCTCTTTCCACATCAATTCCTTCAATTGTCGTCAGTGCCTTAGGTTTCTTCGCTGCAACATTTGGTGTTGGTATCTATTCAAGTATTGATATGATCAGTTCTCTTTGTAAGCTGATGTCAAGAGGTGCCATTATCAGTATGTTCGTTGTAATTTTACTGCTGCCATCCTTCTTAATGGTATTTGATAAACTGATCCTTAAAACATCACTTCAGTTTAAACCACCAAAGGAACTGGCTGAAGGCGCTGAGACCGAATTAAAAGAACTCAATTAATAAACAGACATATCCAGACAGGTCAGAAAATGGCCTGCCTGACTGAAATATTTTCATAAATTGAAATCGAACAGTTATTTATAAAAAAAGGAGACGTCATTATGATTAAAAAAAGATTATTTAAATATGCTTCCATCGCAATGTGTGTAACATTAATCACAGCAAGCATTACCGCATGTGGAAGTGCTTCTTCATCAGGATCTGCTACATCCACAGACAGCGCTCAGGCTTCTGCTGCAAAGAACTCCAATACAGAAGACACTCTATCCAATGCAATTTCAGCACAGATTCCTGCATCTAACGATGATACCATGAAAGATGAAACAGTTTACATCTTTACAGATGCAAGTGGTAAAAAAGATCACATTCTTGTTAATGAATGGCTCAAGAACTCTAAGAACCTCAGTTCTATCACAGATTCATCAATCCTGAATAACATTGAAAATGTAAAAGGGGATGAAACTTATACAACTGGAGCTAATGGTCAGCTTACATGGAATGCAAATGGAAACGATATTAACTATCAGGGAACAACAACACAGTCTGCTCCTATTGATATGAAAGTAACTTACACTCTCGATGGAAAAGAAATCTCCCCTGAGGAACTGGTTGGTAAGACTGGTAACGTTACAATGAAATTTGAATACAAGAACAATGCAACAAAAATGATTACAGTAAATGGTGTTCCAAAACAGGTATGTGTACCATTTACAATGATTACAGGTATGGTTCTTCCAACTGATACATTTTATAATGTAACTGCAACAAATGGTAAGGTTATAAATGAAAGCAACAACAACATCGTTATGGGTGTTACAATGCCTGGCTTAAAAGACAGCCTGGACCTTTCCTACAATGGTACAGATCTTGATTTTGATATTCCTGATTCATTTGAAGTAAGTGCCTATGTTGTTGATTTTGAACTGGATATGACAATGTCTGTTGCCATGAGTAATCTCTTATCTGATGTAAATCTTGATGATATTAATCTTGATGACATGAAAGATAAAGTTGATGAATTACAGGATGGCGTAAATCAGCTTGTTGATGGTAGTGGACAGTTAGCAGATGGTACAAATACCTTAGTTGATGGTGCTGCTCAGTTAAGTGATGGTGCCAACACATTAAAAGATGGTACTTCCCAGTTAGCATCTAACATTCCAACACTGACAAGTGGCGTATCTGCTTTAAAAGATGGTTCTTCACAGTTAGCTGATGGTTCAAGCCAGTTAAATGATAATGTTCCTGCGCTTTCCGATGGTATTGATCAGTTGAACAGTGGTGCCTCCCAGTTAAATGGTGGTGTAACAAAGTTATCCCAAGGAATCAATGCTTTATCTAATCAGTTCAAAGAAGATGGTCAGATTGCAACCGGTGCTGATCAGTTAAAAGGTGGTATTGCAAGATTACAGCAGGTCATGAATGCAACATCTACAGAACTGGCCACAAGCAAGACTCAGGTTGTCAGCACATACAATCAGTATATGCAGGCTGCTGGTTTTACTGGTGATATTACAAGTGATACTCAGATTGAAACTGTATTTACTCAGATCTTAAATGACTATACAACACAGGTTGCTGCCGCTTCTTCTAATAAAACTCTTGCAGAGACTTACAAGGCTCAGGCAGAAGATTTACAGACAAAAGCTGCTCAGGCTCAGACAGCAGGAGATGCAACTACTGCACAGACACTTGGTGCCCAGGCTTCTGCATTTGCACAGAAAGCACAGGATGCTGCTACTGCTGCTTCAACAGCTCAGACAAATGCCCAGACAATTGCTACTACAAAGTTAAAAGCTGTTGTAGCTGCTGCCGGACAGAAAGGTGCAAATACAGCACTTGATGAAGTAATCTCCAAATTGAGTGCAACAGATTCCGCTACTGGTTATACACTGGATCAGAGCTTAACTGCACTGTTAGATGGAGCTACTCAGTTAAGAGATGGAATTGGATACACAGATGCTGATCATCTCAATGCTGCTCTTGCTGATCCAGAACATCCTGCAACTGTATGCTCTGCATTATATGTAATCAGTAATGGTATGACTACATTATCTGGTGGTACTTCAGATCTGCAGGCTGGTCTCTCAGAATTAAGCAGCAAAGTTCCAGCACTTGCAAATGGTATTTCACAGTTAGCTGCTGGTGCTTCACAGTTAGATAGTGGCCTCGGAACACTGAATGATTCTACAGGCACACTTGCTGATGGTGTTACACAGTTAGATAATGGTGCAGGTTTATTAAGTTCTAACCTTGCAACGCTTGCTAGCTCATCTATTACATTAAATGATGGTATGATGACATTAAAAGATGGTATCATTACTCTGAATGATGATGGTATTTCAAAGATTACAGATCTTCTTGGTGATGATGCTGATGAAGTTATCGATACTCTGAAAGGTATTGTATCTGTTGGTCAGGATTATCAGTCATTCGGTGGAAAAACAGATGATATGAGCGGTTCCGTAAAATTCATCTATAAAACAGCTGAACTTACAAAATAAATAATGTGATACTGAATTTCATTCAGTAGAATACAAACTTAATATAACAAAAAACGGGCCGGTTTTGCAGAATATGTGTTGCATAACCGGCCTGTTCTTCCATAATTCCAGGGTTGCGATTTCTATATACATTTGCTATAGTATAGAAGTTGCAATCCTTATTTTATGGGTTACATACTACTGTTACAGAATTTATCTGTAACAACCACGTGTGTTCGGGACCTTCCACACGAAAAACAAAACTAAAGGAGATTTAATAATATGAGAGATAAAAAAGTCATGTACCTGGTACAGGCAGCTGCGATTGCAGCAATCTATGTTGTCCTGGTTGAATTATTCAACTATTGGAGTTTTGGGCCAATTCAGTTCAGAATCGCTGAAGCTCTGACAATTCTTCCATTCTTTACACCTGCTGCAATTCCTGGTTTATTTGTTGGATGTATTCTTGCCAATATTCTTGGCGGAGCAATTCCAGCTGATATTATCTGCGGTAGTCTTGCTACTCTTGTAGCAGCTTATTGTTCCTTCAAATTACGTAAAAATAAATACCTGGTACCCGTTCCACCCGTTATTGCAAATATGCTGGTCGTTCCATTTGTACTGAAATATGGATATGGAACAGAACAGGCTATTCCTTATATGGTAGCCACTGTTGGAATCGGAGAACTGATCGTATGCGGTATTATTGGCATGATTCTTCTTACTGCTCTGAATCAATATAAAAATGTTTTATTTAAAAATGAATACTAATGCATAGTTGCTGATACATAGCTTATAGGTATTAATTTCCCATTGATAGAAGAACATGTAATTGATAGATATAAAAAAATAGTTATTGAAATGTTTTGCCAAGATCCCTGCCAGGCAAATCTACTTTCAATAACTATTTTTATTTGTTTATTTAGCGTATCTATTTTTAATTAGTCATTTTTATGCTTTTTAATTATTTCTTCATAACGTCTCTGTGATGCAATTTCTTCATCATCAATCATTTCCACAACATCTTCCATCTGATCCAGCTGTGCAAATACATCCTGTAAAGCATCTAAATCTAATAAATTCTCTTCTTTTTTTTCTGTCTCTTTCATATGTATTCCTCCCTTGTAATTAATGACTCTCCTGTTTAGTTGTCCTGCCACTGCTGAAAGAAATCTTCCAGTTTATTCAACATTTTCATCAGAACAACTGCTTCATCCTCTGTGATATCCTCCATGACTGCATTGACCATATCCTTATGGAATCTCATGTGGTGCAGGTAAGCAGCTTTTCCCTTAGATGTCAGTGAAGCAAATACAATTCTTCTGTCTTTTTCGCCTCTTCTTCTCTCCACATAATCTTTTTTAACCAGTCCATTGACACCAATTGTCAGTGTTCCCATAGTTACATCGAGACGCTTCGCTATATTGGACATTGTTCTTGGTTCCATAACACCAATTGCTTCGATAATATGCATATCTGTTACAGAAATATCCTTAAATTCATCTGTAATCAATGCTTTCTCTTCTATATTGAGAATATCATTGAACAGCTTGACCAATATGGAATTCAGACTATCATATGCTTCCTTCAACGCCAGCACCTCTCTTCTACTTACTTCGCTCGTGCAATCATTTCCTTAGATAGTTACACTTCACTTCGTTTGTGTAACAGACTCTGAAAGCCTTGCTTTCATCGTTAACTTATCTGGAAATGCTTATACTCGCTTCGCTCGTGCAATCATTTCCTTAGATAAGTTACATTATACATGATTCGACGGGGGTTTACAACTGATTGATGCCTAGTTCTATCGGCGTTTTTGTCCTGAAAAATTCGAAATCTATTTCCAATTAATTCACAAAACCGTCACATCACTGTCACCATTTATTCACTTCTATTTTCTATACTATATTCATCAGCAGGAGATATAAAAGAAAACCTGTTGAATCACAAAGCTAACAACTTTTTTATATAGATAACTTTTTTTCATATCAGCCGGGGTCTTTCCACAGATCCCGGCTCTCCTCCCCTTTAGGGGAAAATTTTTTTCTATTTTTCACAATTTCTATATAGACATCTTTAATTATAAAACACAATTAAAATCTATCACTTAAATGATATTTTGATTTGCTATATCAGACTACTCTATTTTTCTTTATATCTTTCCTTTAATAAAGCAATTTCTTTTGCATATCCTTCTGCTTCATTTGGTGTTTCCAGATAAAATGGTAAATGCTTTAATTTTGGATGATTAATAATCCTTGTAATTGCATCTACTCCAATTGAACCTTCTCCTATCTTTTCATGACGATCCTTATGACTTTCAAAAGGATTCTTGGAATCATTCAGATGAATTGCTTTCAATCGTTCTAACCCAATGACCTGATCAAACTCTTCCAGTACATCATCCAGATGATTCACAATATCATATCCTGCATCATACACATGACAGGTATCAAGGCATACCCCCATATGATCCTGTAGTTCTACTCGATCAATGATTCTTTTCAACTCTTCAAAAGAACGTCCAATCTCCGTACCTTTACCAGCCATCGTCTCCAGTAATACCGTTGTTGTCTGCTCCGGTTTCAGAACAGTATTTAACATTTCAACAATGTAATCAATTCCTGTGTCCACTCCCTGTGAAACATGACTTCCCGGATGAAAATTATAGAGATTTCCTGGTGTATACTCCATTCTTTTTAAATCATCAGCCATCATCTCAATTGCGAACTGACGTGTTTTTTCATCCTTGGAACACGCATTTAATGTATAAGGTGCATGCGCAAGTATGATATCAATTCCCTGCTCTTTTGCCAGCTTCAAAAATGCTTCCATATCCTTTTCATCAATTGCCTTCGCAGAACCACCTCTAGGATTTCTGGTAAAGAACTGAAAGGTATTGCCCCCGAGATCAAGAATCTCTTTTCCCATATTTTCAAAACCTTTACTTGTTGAAAGGTGACATCCTATTTTCATCATATCTTCTCCATTTCTACCAGTCATAACAATTAATTTATAAATTGAACTCCTGATTTTCTTTTTCGATTCTGTATATCCTATCTCTGTATTCCACAGACTCTTTTAATTCGAGAATCTTTGCAACAACACTATAATCTTTCCACATATGCATAGGAAATGCTGCTCTTACATTGCAATGCCTCATAAAATAATCAAATCCCCAGTAGAATCTTTCTTCCTGCCTTGGATCAAGTGGTAAAAATGCAACGTCAAATTGAATATTGCTATTATTACTTACTTTTTTAATTTCCTTCTGAAACCGTTCTGTCATGCTCTGATACTCTTGGTCTGTTTCACCGATCCATGTCCACCAGTTCAGATCTCCTGCATGATAGATGCATTTACCTGCACAATCTATTACATATGCGACCCCAGAATCTGTAGAATTCAGTGTTCTGACCATAATCTCATTATTCTCTGTCTGCTCTTTTGTGCTGTCTACAGGCAGAAACTTTGTAATCTGCTCTTGTTGAGTCAGTTCCATTTTCTGATTAAAACAATAAGCATAGTCATTGGTAACATATTTGATCTTATCTCTGACTACCATTGGAATATGACACCTGTCCATATACTTGGTATTCATTTTTATTTCCTTGGCCAGAATAAATTCTGTATGCTCGTATTTTTCTCCAATAGCAAAAATCTTTTTACTATAATGATCAAAATGCTTGTGGCTGGCAAATACATATATATGACTATCTGGTTCCCATTCTAGGAAATCTCCTTCGTAATAATCAAATAACAGTACAATTTTATCCTGTTCAAATTCTATACAAAATGAACTATGTTGTATATATGTGACTTTCATATGACCTCCTGCTTCTTATACCATTAACTGCTGATAAATATCCCTTTTTGAGACACCTCTGTCTTTTGCAGCCAGTTTCATTGCTTCTTTCTTATCACTGCCCTGGTCCATATACATCTGTACATGTTCTTCCACACTCATGGTCTCCCATTGTGCCTGCTTTTCCTTTTCTATTTCACTTCTCAATTTTCCCTGTATTACTAAAACATATTCTCCTTTTGGATCCCGCTGCGTGTATCCTTCTAAGGCTCCATCTATCGTTGTGATCCAAACATTCTCATGACGTTTTGTAAGCTCCTTACAGATACTAATTGGGCGGTCACCTCCAAGTATACCTTGAAGTTCAGAAAGTGTTCTCACAAGCCTGTGAGGTGCCTCATGAATGATAATAGTTCTTGTCTCTGCTGCCAGTTCATCAAGAATCATTTTTCTTTCTTTTTTATCCGCTGGTAAAAATGCTTCAAATGCAAATCTTCTGGTAGTCTGTCCTGACATTGTCAGCGCTGTAATACAGGCTGCTGCTCCAGGAAGAGATGTCAGTGGTACCCCTGCTTCATGACACTGTCTGACAAGTTCTTCTCCTGGATCTGAAATACCTGGTGTGCCCGCATCTGTGATCAGTGCAACCGAAACACCTTCCTGCAGCTTTCCTACCAAGTACTTTGCTTTTTCCACTTTATTAAATTCATGGTAACTTGTCATTGGTGTCTTAATACCAAAATGATTCAACAGCTTAATACTGTGTCTAGTATCTTCTGCTGCAATTAGATCAACTGCTTTCAACGTGTTCAGGACTCTTACTGTGATATCATCCAGATTACCAATTGGTGTGGCACACAGATACAGTTTCCCTTTTTCTACTACATTTTTCTGTTCTTCCATTTCTGTAAAAACTTCCATATCCTGATCTGCTGCCTCATTTTGCATGAGATCTTCAAGACCTTCTTTGTATTCTTTCATGATAATCCTCATTTCATTTATGTTCTTCACCGTTTCCTATTCCCACTGGAATAGAAAATACTGATTCAATTGTTCTATCCTGACTGCTTACTGACAGTCTCCTTCATACCATTTTTTTAGTTCCTGTGTATACTCACCATTTTTCTGGTATACGACTAATGGACTTTCTACTTTTAGTAGCGTATTACCGCCCTTAACTGCTTCAATCAAAACAATATTAGCATCTTTATCTTCATATGGATGAACCATTTTTATTCTCTTGGGTTCCAGTTTATATTTCCTCATGATCTCGAAAATTTCTACAAGGCGCTGCGGTCTGTGCACCATATACAGTTTTCCACGCATTTTTAAGACTTTAGATGCTTCACGTACCACATCATCCAGTGTACAGAGAATTTCATGTCTTGCAATCGCTTTTGCACTATGCGGATTTACTATTCCATGATTTTCGTTCATATATGGTGGATTGGTCGTCACAACGTGAAAAGAAGCTCCACCAAAAATTCTGGAAGCTTCTTTAATATCACCATGCACAATATCCACTTTCTCTTCGAGACCATTAAGTACTACACTGCGCTTCGCCATATCGACATTTATATCCTGAATTTCCAATCCTGTAAAATGTGCAGCCTTTGTTTTAGCTTCCATCAGAATTGGAATAACACCATTTCCAGTGCCAAGATCCAGCACATGATCTGTCGGTCTGGCTGACGCAAATGTAGATAATAGAACGGCGTCCATGCCAAAACAGAATATCTCCGTATTCTGTATCAGCCTGTAACCATTTCTCTGCAAATCATCGAGCCTTTCATGCTCATTTAACTTAATTGCCATCTATATGTGCTTTTCCTTCCTTCTTTTCCAGTGCTTCCAGCTCTCTTAATTCCTTATCACTGATATTGAACTTCTCATTTTTATGCTTTCTTCTGAACTTAAGCTCTTTAACCTTGTACTCTCTGATTTCCTTCTCATCATTATCAAGAGAAACAACGACCTTAACCTGCTGTCTTAAAACGCTCACACTGTGGACTTCGCCCTTAAGACCATCTACAGTAGTTACATTATCACCAATTGCAGGAAGTTTATTATTCAGTTCTTCATAAGTTTCCTCTTCATATTTCAAACAGCACATCAATCTTCCACATACACCCGAAATCTTTGTTGGATTTAAAGAGAGGTTCTGTTCCTTTGCCATCTTAATGGAAACAGGAATAAATTCAGGCATATAAGAATGACAGCACAATGTACGGCCGCATACACCTATTCCACCCATGATCTTTGTTTCATCTCTGACACCGATCTGTCTTAATTCGATTCTTGTTTTAAATACAGATGCGAGATCCTTTACCAGCTCTCTGAAATCAATTCTTCCATCAGCTGTAAAATAGAACAATACTTTATTATTGTCAAATGTATACTCTGCTTCAATCAGCTTCATTTCCAGTTTATGTTTTGCAATCTTTTCCAGACAGATCTTAAAAGCATCTTTTTCCTTTTCTCTGTTCTTGGCTTCTCTTGCATCATCTTCTTCAGTTGCAATACGGATGACTGCTTTTAATGGCTGGATGACTTTCTCATCTTCAATTTCACGTTCTTCCAGCACAACATCACCATATTCAACGCCTCTGGCTGTTTCAACAATTACATGCTGTCCTTTTTCTATATGATAACTTGCCGGAGAAAAAAAATAGATTTTACCGGCTCGTCTAAATCTTACTCCAATAACTTTTGTCATTCTTTTTATTACCTTTCTACTCAAAGCAGCGTGTCTCTTCTGCTTTCTGACTAATGCCTAACAGTTGCTCTCAATCCCGCACTCAAGAATTATCTCTTATTGTAAGGAACATCAGCTCCATAGTCAGATCAAAGTTTACATTTGCACGTAAACGGATCTTAGCCTTATCCAGAGCCTTCAGTATATCTTCTATCCCTTCATAGGAACTGCTTTCTGCCTGTTTCTTAAGCATATTCAGTTCATCCTTAAAAATAAGCATATCAAATTCTCTTGTACTTTTGAAAACGAGGACATCTCTGTACCACATGGCCAGTAAATCAATATAATCATTGATATTTTGCTTATAATCACTGACATGTTTTACCGCTTCGATCATCTCTGATACCGTCATTTCATCCGCATATTTTAACAGATGCAGAGCATCTTCTTTCATCTGTACGAATTCCTTCGATCTGACGATATCAATTGCCCGTCCAATTCTTCCCTGTGCAAATGCGACTGCGAATCGAGCCTCATAATCAGGAACCTGATATTCATCTACCAGGTAATTCTGAATGACCTCATCTTTAACAGGCTTCAGATCCAGCTTTACACATCTTGATAAAATTGTCTGCAACAGTGTATCTGAATTATCTGTTAACAGAATAATGATGCCGTATGCAGGTGGTTCTTCTATTGTCTTCAGAATTGCGTTCTGCGCCTGTACCGTCATCTTATCTGCTTCATCAATAATATAGATTTTAAATCTGCTGCTATATGGCTTGATCTGCATATCACCGACCAGCTGTTCTCTGACATCTTCTACGCCAATACTATTTGGTTTCTCATGTCTGAGCCATATAATATCAGGCTGATTTCCTGTATCAGCCTGTCTGCATGAATGACATCTGTTGCATGGTTCATTCTTACCTTCCTCACACAGCAGTGTTTTTGCAAAAATAGTTGCTAATGTCTTTTTTCCAGAGCCTTTTTCTCCATTAAAAATGTATGCATGTGAAACTTTGTTCATTTCAATTGCACTCTGTAAATGTTCCTTTACCTTGTCATGTCCCAATATTTCTGAAAAACTGTTCATATCATACACATCCTTCCATCAAGTCGATACATCAAGAAGCAGTCCTCGTATATCATCTACCTTACTAACAATTGCTATATGATCTTTCTCATCCTTAACCAATTCACTGGCCAGATCATCAAGATTTTTATCTACAAGTTTCACTATTCCATATACTCTGTGTCGTCCACGCCTGTCCAGGAAATTTTCTCGTGAAAACTGGTGGGAACGATTAACCACTTCGTTCAGAAATCCTTTTACCAGCTCTCTGTATTTCTTCATATCCCTAATATCCATGTGCTTAGAAATCTTCTCTCCCTGATCTGTAATATCCTGCATCATGGAAGACAGACGCCTCTGCAGATCCTGTTCTTCTATATTACTGACAAGTGTAAACTTAAATGAATCATCATTATTATTTACAGCCTGTTTTGCCTCTACCTGCGTAGCAGCCTGAAGTTCATTTACTTTAATATCCACAAAGGCACCTCCCTCATTTTTCTATTGTATCTCATGTTTCTTTAAGTTCTTTGTAACAGTATCTGATCTATTTATCTAAATTTTTTAATTATGATTTTAGTTAGATACATCATAATTATATCATATTAATTCGTTTAAATATAGTTAATTCATAATTTGTTCAATATCTGTTTTAATTCTGCTTACGATGTCCGCCAGTGTACCATTATTATTATAAATTTTGGTGATACCACATCTTTTACGGTTTTCCTCTGAAAAATCTTTCTCATCTGCAAGAAAACGTCTACACATTTCCGCATACTTAGGATTCTGCTGCTGTCTTTCCCTTGCCAGCGCTCTCTCCAGTCGAATTCCATCTTCTACATCAATATAGATCGGCATAATATGTTCTTTTCCATAAAAATCACATAACTTTTCATACGCTTCCAGCGTACCGATCATCAGATAATTTCCCTCTTTGATATTAATTTGCCCATCATCTGCCGTAAAATACTTCCACTCTCCATACACCGTCTGATAACAACGCATTTCGATAATTTTCTTTTCTTGTTCCATTCTCTGCGCCGTATCATCATTCACGAAATGATATTCAACCCCTTCTTTTTCTCCTTCTCTCATGGGTCTGGTGGTGTAAAGCGTTACTGTTTTTAATTGTAATTGTTGATCCGCAATCAATTCCTTGAAAATACGATCTTTTCCTGATGAACTTTTTCCCATAATAAATGCTATTTCAGGCATCTGACTCTTACTCCTTCCAATCTGTCTGTATCTTGTGTACTTATTGTGTTAAATGCATTTTGATTATCTTTTGTACTTACTGATACTATTGTACTTTTTGGCTCTTCTGTACTTACTGATACTATTGTACTTTTTGGCTCTTCTGTACTTACTGATACTATTGTACTCTTTGACTCTTCTGTACTTGCTGATACTATTGTACTCTTTGACTCTTCTGCACTTACCGCTTGTATTGGATCTGTTCTATCTATGCTTTCAACTTCTTCTACTTTATTTTGCATAGTATCTCCAATGACAGATTCCATTTTACTCTGTGTCTCATCTATACCATTTACTCTAACTGATTTCTGTGTCACTTCTGTTTCTTTAATACTCTCTGGTTCTGTTAATCCCAGAACCTCCAACCCTGTCCGAAGTGCCTGCTCAATTCTTGTAATAATTTCGCTGGTAATTACCTCACCAGCAAATACTGTTGGAATCCCTGGCGGATAAATAGTAATTCCTTCCGCACAGATTTTACCTGCTGCCTCCTTCAGTAAGACCAGTTCACTTTCCTGATCTGCTGCCTCAAATGGTGTCAACATCATCTGCGGATGAATTGACAACTGTCCCTCCATCTGCTGTTTAATCTGTTTCTGATCAATAGCTTCCGTCGGTACTTGTGAATTTTGTATACAGGATTCATATATTTTTTGATCACACTCTTTCAGCGCCATCAGGAAACGATCATAATACTCCTGTTTATCCCCTACTGCTGTCATTGCAATTACATAATACTCTGAGGCCATCTCCAGCTGAATGTGATAATTTTTTAATAATATATCATAAAATTCTTTCCCATTCCAACCATTCTGATCACAAAATAGAACAATCTTTGAAATATCGTCAGACGGATACAAACGAATCATCCGTAGCTCCTGTATCCCCTGTCTTAACTTATGTAACCGTTGTACATACTCTTCAAATAACACATCGCCCTTTTCCTGTAGCAGACAAAGACAATGATCAATTCCTGCCATCAAAATATAAGATGGACTTGTTGTCTGATAAATATCCAAAAAACGTTCAATTCTGCTTTGATCCACAAACTGGGTTGCATTTTTACCACGATGAAGTAATGCTGTCTGTGTAAATGCCGGCAAAGTCTTGTGTATACTCTGTACTACAACATCTGCTCCCTGATCAAGTGCTGACTCTGGGAAATCCTTATGATACATAAAATGTGCTCCATGTGCTTCATCAACTATTAGTGGAATTCCTCTGCTGTGTACAATTTTTGCAATGCTTCTGACATCTGATACATTTCCCTCATATGTTGGTGATGTAATAACCACAGCACTTACATCTGGATTCTCTTTTAATTTATCAGCAATACGCTCAGGTGTCACAGGACCATTTATTCCCTGCTCACTGACACTTTCCGGATAGAGGTAAACAGGACATAGTTCATTCATATAAATGGCATTGTAGACCGATTTATGGCAGTTCCTGGCCACAAGGATTTTATCACGACGTCTTGTACACGCTGAAATGGCTGAAAGAAGTCCGATACTACTTCCACTTACCAGAAAATAAGTCGCACCAGCTCCATACATTTTTGCAGCTCGATCCATGGCTTCTTTTATAATTCCCGTTGGATGGTGAAGATTATCAAACCCATCTATTTCTGTAATATCAAGTCCATATGGATTGTCCATCTGGAACAGTTCTGTATTTCTTTTATGTCCCGGCATATGCATCGGAACATAATTGCACGTGGTATAATTAATTAAATTTTGAAATATACTTTTCATATAAGACAATTTCCTTTACTAAGTTTATATAATTAAGTTTGCATCAGAATTATGTCGATTTTTCATCTATTTTGTAGATTTAGTACCCTCTAGTAACAATTTACTTATTGCATAATTAAACCAAAAAACTTATACTAAAGGGGTACGATTTTAATTAAAGGAGGCCGTGTACAAATGATTTTAGACCCAATACTCCCAGAGATATCTACATTCATTGACTTTACAACCCACGGATGCTTCACAGCAAAGAAAAAGGGATATCAATCATATACAACACATCTCGCAGGTGAAATACCAGCGGAACATCCAATGCCATATAATGTTTATGTTCCTATTCGAGAGTTTCTTCATAATAACCAAGCCGCTCAAGACGCATTAATTCAGTATCTTGACGAAGAATTTCATAAAGATAAATATGATTTTAAAAGTGTGAAAATAGAAACTTCTGTTTACAGCCACAGAAAAACTTTTGGCCGAAGCAAAAATTATCCGCAGATTGATGTAACACTAGAATGGTAATTTCATAGGTTACATAAAGTATATTCTGTACTTTTAAAACAACAGAAACTAATGAAAAATTTAAATTTAATTCTAACAAAAAATGGACTGTCTGGGACAGCCCATTTTTATTTTATTTTGCAACTACATTTAACTTCACTGTTACTTCAGCTACACTACCAAGCGCATCTGTAACTTTATATTTAATATCATAACTTCCGACCTGATCAAATGTATATTTTCCAATTGTAATTAATTTGGATGTGATATCATTTCCACAGGTATCAGTTGCAGTCACACCAGACTTCAGATCAACCTTTTCTCCAAGTTTTACTGTTATATCCTGTGCTCCCTGAATCTGTGCACTAAATGCTTTCCAAGGATTGCTCTCATCTGGATCTGATGGATCCCAGTTCTTGTAAGGACTATCCTCTGGAATTTTAATCGTGTCAGGCTTTCCAAGTGGACCTGGCGTAGTAGTATCATCATAAATAGTTACTTTTGTTCCTGCTGGAACATTTTCAGATAACCATTTAACATCTGCTACTTTCATACGAATACAACCAAGAGATGCTGGTGAACCAAGCATATTGAACTGATCTGTCTCCAGACTATCTTTTGTCATAGTTGTATATGGTACAGAATGGAACAGATATCCTCCATAAATACGGAACGCATACTGAGCATACGTATTATCAACCATCAATCTCCAGTCGTACTTATCTGTTGTTGTATAATTCTCACCAATAATTGTTTCTTCGCCTTCACGACCTACTGAACATGCAAATGCCTTAACTGGAATAGAATAATTTCCAGACTCATCAATTCCATATACCGTAACTGTACACATAGCTCTATTTACCTTAATGAAATAAGGAAATTCAACACCTTCTGGAGCCGTATAAGAAACCTCTGTCGAAGCTGGTTCCTCATCAACGATCCAGTTTACACTACCAGACGTTTCCTGCTGACCAACTCCGCTTTTCGTTGCACTTGCATCATCATTTCCCGTCTGTACGCTAACATTACTGCTGTCAGCAGCCTTGCTCTTAAATATCTTATCTCTATTCAAAAAAAGTACACAGGCAGCCACTGCAGCTGCTACTACCACAAAGATCAGAAATAGCCATCCAATATTGCGCTGAAACCAGCTTTTTCTTCTTCGTAAGTACTTTTTATTAATATTTCCTCTCATAGAAATTACCTCACTATTCGTATACATAAGTTTTTCTCAAATTGCACCATTACATAATAACATATTATCTATATAAATCAATACTTTGACCAAAAATGTATCATTCCGACAAAATATGCAACATCATATGATATCTATTATGTAACATCATATGTAACATAATATGCTACATAATAGATATCATAATAGGTAACTTGATATGTAATCAAAAATTGAAGTAAGTCCATAATCAAAATAAATCAATTATCACACTATAGTTCTAGCCTTTAGTAATAACATATTACAACTATAACCTATTATGGCTGTAACATACTATAATTAATGGTACTCACAGTCACATTTAGAAAAAGCAACTATCCTGATCATCTATGGATATTTCCTAATTACTCATGGCTAAATCCTAATACTCCATAGCTATACTCTACTTCTCCATACCAATATCCTAATTCCCAATAGCTACGTCCAAATTCTCCATACCAATACCCTAATTCCTCATAGCTATGTTCAAATTTTCCATACCAATACCCTAATTTGCCGTAACTATTTCCTGATTCTCTAAAGCTATGTAATATGACAGCTCAAATCTATATAAAAAAACATCGTGAGATATTATGCATATTCTATTATTGTAATAATAAACACAGCCTTCTTTTAAAGACTGTGTTTTTATATTTTTATTTTATTAATATATGCTCAAATGAATAGATTCCTAACAAAACAATAAGATCTTTCTATTAAATTATGCACATGCTTAGCTCTATAATACAAACTTATCAACATTCTCATTCAGACTTTGTGCACTACCCTGTGAAATAGTTACTTCTTCTGTAACATCATCTGTTTTTATTTTTATATTTGAACTCTTTTCTGCAATATCTACTGTTCCTTGTGCACATTCTCCGGATGTAATTGAAATTGCATCAATATTTTCAAGGATATTTGAAATTCCTTCAAGAAGCTCGTTTGATATAGCACTGAATTCAACAGTTAACTTATTCATAAAGTCTGCATCATTGCTATACTTCTGAATAATATCAAGAAACAGATCATAATCTTTTCTAACATCTCCAGATACATAAGTCAAAAGTTCTTCCGAGTTATCCGATAAATTTTGAACTGAATCAGTAACCTGAATTGTGATCTGTTGTATCTTTCCAACAGCATCCTGTGACTGATCTGCCAATTTTCCAATCTCATCTGCGACAACTGCAAAACCTTTTCCTGCTTCGCCAGCTCTTGCTGCCTCAATGGATGCATTTAATGCAAGAAGATTTGTCTGACTTGTAATATCCATTATCGTATTTGATAATGCATCTATCTCTTTTACAATTGCTGCTTTTTCAATTGCATCATTCAATGTATTTGTAATATTCTGAAGCATTTTTTGTGTCTTTTCAATTGATTGCATAACAACCGTCTTTGTCTCATCAACACGCTTAAAAATAACATCTGATTCTTTTCTTCCTTCATCAGCTTTACCTGCAATAGTCTTAGCCTTATCTTCAATTGTCTGCGCAGTTCCAACCACTGTATCAGTTGCTGCTGATGTTTCTTCCATACTAGCTGCAAGTTGCTGTGTCGTAGCTGAAATACTTTCTACATCTTCATTCAACTCTTCCACATGGTTCTTTACATTTTCAACATTTCCATTGATCTGATTAGATTCATTTTTTACATTACTAATTAATGTGTGTAAAGACTCCTGCATATTACTCATGGACGTACTTAACTGACCGAACTCATCTTTTCTATTCAAATATTTCTCATCAATTTTTATATTCAGCAAGCCCTCTGCCATCTGTCCCATACTTTTAACAGTGTTTTTAATTGCTCTGGAAATATCAGAAGAAATTAAGTAAATAATAACTACAGAAACTACAATACTAAGTATAAATATCCCTGCAAACATAAATATAGTATTTCTATTTGTTTCCTGCTGTACTGCCTGGAACTCATTCGTCTTCACATTCAGATCATCAATATAATTACCTGTCCCTACAACCCAGTCCCAGTCTTTAAAATATTCTGTATATCCTCGTTTAGTATCTACAGAGCCATCATCATTTACTCTAACAAAATCAGTATATCCACCACCTTGATTTACTGCTTTATCAATAAACTCACGAATATGATACTTTCCATTTCCATCTGTATTATCATATCTGTTCGTACCTTCTCTATTGGAATTCGGAAGTACTACATTCATACCATTTGATTGATCTACCCAGAAATACCCATCATCGGAGTAACGCATGACTCTGATTGCCTGTGAAGCATTACTTTTTGCTTCCTCAAGAGTCATCGTACCATTCTTCACCTGCTGGTTCATAAATGTCAGATAAGAAATAACGTTTTTTACTTGTGCCTGAATCAGCGCATCATAATCATCATACAATGTTGTGTTCATTGTTTCCGTATTTTGATTACTACTACTATAGCTGCTTACTACTGAAACACCTACTGTTACACACAGAAAAAGTATCAAGATGGCCGATAGAAGCATAATCTTAGCGCGTACCTTTAAATTTTTTATCATATTTTTTCTCCTTTGTATATCCATTGTCTCCAAGCAATAATCAAATCTAATTTCAACAATATGTCTAGAATTTATATTTAGTTAAATATTTAGTTAAATATCTACTTTAACATTTACCTATATCATATACTATATATCTCGTTTCATATCACATTTTAAATATCTAGTTTATTATGATATATAGTATCTATTTTCATATCAAATTCTAATATTTACATTACTATCATACTCCAGTATCTACTTTCATATCATATTCTAATATCTACATTACTATCATACTCCAGTATCTACTTTCATATCATATTCTAATATCTACAT
>CAJMQE010000035.1 GCA_905215405.1 uncultured bacterium | reverse complement strand
GGCAGCAGAGAGCACAACCGCACAGGAGAAAACCTCCACGGCAGCAGAGAGCACAACCGCACAGGAGAAAACCTCCACGGCAGCGGAAAGCACAACCGCACAAACACAGCCGACGAATGCATCAAAAGAAACGATGCCAGAAACAACAGCGCCTGTTACTCCACAGACAACAACTGTATCTAATACAGGAAGTGTCGCAAAAGCAGTAGTTGGCTCCAGCGAGCAGACTATACAGTCAAAGACACAGCAGGCAGCGGTTACAACAAAGAACCAGACACCAAAGACGGCAGATACTGTAAATATGGTTCTACCAGAAGTGACAATCTGTGTAGCTGGCGGACTTGTCGCAGTTTTAGGATTTAGAAGAAAAAAGAATAAATAGGATTGTTCATTATTAAATAAGTAGAATTATTTTTATCTGAAGCACCAGTGAGCTAACGGGAAAGCGGCTTGCTGGTGTTTTTTTCTTACTTGAAAATGCTCCTGAATGGGAAGATATCAGCGATACGACGGTGTTAGATCTGGTATCAGGGGGAGCGTAACACTAATAAACGGTTGAGAAGTATTTTATAAGAAGAACTCTCATAGGCCTGTTTCTTTAATTACATGTAGAATTAGTACTAGTTCAGGTATAGATTATAAAAAAATGTATATAAATTTATTAATGCGCCATTGAGCGTGTAATTAAAAATTATAGATTTCAGGGAGGTAGTTACGTGAAAAAATTGATTCATGTCGGACTGGCAGTCATTATGGTTGTGGCTCTGGCAGCAACAGGATGGATGTCGGGAAGGGCAGTTGATGTCAAGGCGGCAGATGAAGAAAATGTAACATTTACGAATGATGGACTGCGTAAGGTGGTTAATAAATGTTTAAGTAAACCAGCAGATAATCAAACATTTACACAGAAGGAATTATTTTCTATTACAGATATTACAATTTATAGTGATGTGACCAAGCTTGATGAGATTGATAAAATTCCAAATCTGAGAGAGCTTACTGTATCTGTGAATATAACAGATATAGCACCTTTAAAGGAGCTTACAAGTCTTGAGAAACTTTCAATGACAGATCTGAAAGGAACCAAGGATATTTCTGCATTGAAATATTTGCCAAATCTGACTTCATTAAATCTTGCATATGCAAATATAGCAGATATCGGCGCTGCAGAATTTATGTCAGTAATCAGTCCTATGACGGGTTTAAATGAACTGGAGCTTTCCAGTTGTGGGTTAACTGACGATCATACAGGCATGTTCGAGAATCTTAAGAACCTGACAATCTTGAGTCTTCCACAAAATAATATTTCTGATCTGTCTTTCCTGGCAGATAAAAAAGATTCACTTGTACAGCTGAATTTGATGGGAGATTCTATTGATAATAATGATACAAAATCATTAGAAAATTTCACCAAATTAAAAGCACTTGATATTACGGCTACGAATATAACTGATTTTAGTTTCTTCAAGTCACTACCGATGTTAGTTAAGGGCAGTGTTCATGAGGGTGATCCAAAAGAGAGTGATATTTCATATAACTGGCATACAGGTAATGCAGTTCAGCCATATAAAGAGAACAGTCAGGTGGTATTTAATAATCCATTTTCAGGTGATAATGTAAGTGTTATCGACGCAGGGGATTGGAACTATAATTCTGATAAAAACAGATTCGAGACTGGCTCTGATATAGTAGATGGGGGACATGTCACAATTAAGTTACAAGTGACGACAGCAACTGGAGCCAAGATCTATTACACAATTGACTTAAAGGTAGATGTAAATAGCGAAACTGTACCGGCCACTCAGCCAGAGACATCAAAGGCAACAGAGACTTCAAAGGAAGCAGAGTCAACAAAGGCAACAGAGACTTCAAAGGAAGCAGAGTCAACAAAAGCAACAGACGCATCAAAGGCAACAGACGCATCAAAGGCAACAGATGCATCAAAGGCAACAGACGCATCAAAAGCAACGGACGCATCAAAGGCAACAGACGCATCAAAGGCAACAGACGCATCAAAAGCAACAGACGCAACAAAGGCAACAGACGCATCAAAGGCAACAGACGCATCAAAGGCAACAGACGCATCAAAGGCAACAGACGCAACAAAGGCAACAGACGCATCAAAGGCAACAGATGCATCAAAAGCAACAGAGTCAACAAAAGCAACAGAGTCAACAAAAGCAACGGAGTCAACCCAGGCAACTAAGACAGATGCTACAACGACATCCACACAGACAACGGCAGCAGCAAAATCCAACGGAACAGCAACTGTATCCGCAGCGCAGACAACAACACAGGCAGCAGCTGCAACTACAAAGACAACAACTCCAAAAACTGGTGATACCGCGAATATGATGCTTCCAATGGTAACCGTTTGTCTGGCAGGCGGATTAGAATCAATTTTATGTTTCAGACGTAAAAAGAAATAATACAAGAAATTGTGAAAATACGGGTAAATAGGAACAAAACAATTAGTACTCATAGGAGTATGTTTTAGCAGAATAAATATTTACGAGGAAGAGAAAAGCTATTGCAGAGAGGATAGAACCCAGTCTGTAATAGCTTTTTATTTTTCGCTCTTTTATGAAAAAGTTTGCAAAAAAAATATCTTATGCTAAGATGAAAAGAGATTTAGAAGTAAAGAAAGCCAGTATTACAGAGGGTTAGGAGAGTGAAAAAATGAATAATTATCAGATTATCATGTTTCTAATAATGTTTCTATTTTATGCCGCATATATGGTCAAGATGATGGGACAGAAAAAGAAGGGAATTCAGACGACACAGCTTGGTAAAGGTGATGAAAAGAAAGGGATTAAGAATAAGAAGACATTTCGGGTAGAGAAAATGACTGAGGTAGGCAGTTATCTGGTCATCATAGCAATACTTCTGAGTATCCTGACAGGCTGGGACATGCTTGGTATAAAGGCAGTCAGGATAGCAGGTATGGTAGTCAGCGCATTGGGATGTGCTTCATTTATTACAGGTATGATTACGATGCAGGACAGCTGGAGAGCTGGAATACCTGAAACGGATCAGACGGAACTGGTTCACCGTGGAATCTTTAAAATAAGCAGAAATCCAGCATTTCTTGGATTTGATCTGATGTACACCGGCATGGTACTGTGTTTCTTTAATCCGTTTATGCTGCTGACAGCACTCTTTCATATGACAGCACTTCATTTGCTGATCTTGCAGGAAGAAAAATTCCTGGAGAAACGTTTTGGAAATGCATACCTGGATTATAAGAAGAGCACAGGAAGGTATTTCTTGTTTTTATAACGTCAGAATGACAAAGTAGATCTCATACATAAAGCATTAAATAGAAAAAGAAAGAATGCCCTGTGGTTTACAGGACATCCTTTCTTTTTTTGTCAACTAAGTTTTTCATATATAGGAGTGTAGTTTAATATACTACTTAAGCTACCATATTTATGATCTGTCAGCTTTGCACAAATGTTGCTTTAAGCTACCAGATAAATTACTACGGAAACAATTGTGGCTGTAAGACCAACACATGCTTCGTAAGGAATTAACTTCATTCTTTCTTTGATACTCATATTTGCAGCACCACCTGTTGCATGGAAGAATGATCCATGAGGCAGGGAATCGATTACTGTAGCACCAGCGTGAATCATGGCTGCGCCAGAGATCGCTGGAATGCCGGATGTGATCAGAGTAGATGCAAATGTCTGAGAAGCGATTGTAGCACCAGCTGTTGTGGATGCAGTAGCACCAGCCATCAGAATACCTGCGATAGGAGCAAGAATAAATGCTGGCATGTTCATGAACTCAAGAGCATTGATTACATCGAACTGAAGTGCAGATGCTTTGATGATACCAGCGATTGTACCTGTACCAATCAGAAGTACAGAAACACCGATTACTTTGCTGAGACCAAATTCCATGTAGCTGCGGAACTGCATGATAGAACCGCATGCGAGAGCACAGATCAGACCGCCGAGTGGTAAAGCGATCAATGGATCGATTACTACATTACAGATTGGACGAAGTGCAAGTAAAACAACTACTACGACTGGTCCGGCAATTGCCTGAATAAAGGATGGAAGATTTTTTGAAGTACCAGCTTCCAGATCCTGTTCTGTTACCATTGTGCCTTTCTTCTTGGAAAGGAGTGTTGCAAGGATAACTGCTACAACGAGTGCACATAATGCAGGAATGATATTCTTCATCATTAAAGAAGTCAGGCTGACATTAAAGGATTCTGCAGCAGCGATTGTATTAGGGTTTGGTGAAATAATGTTACCAGCCTTACCTCCACCGATCATGGCGAGAAGAAGGGATGATTTATTGTATCCGGCTTTTTTGCCGATTGCAAGTGCGATTGGAGCAACTGTGATAACTGAAATATCAATGAATACACCAACAGCACAGATAATCATGGTAGCAATTGCGATTGCCGCGATGGCACGCTTTTGTCCGAGCTTCGAGACGATAACTTCTGCGATTTTCTCAGCAGCCCCTGTTTTGATCAGGGTTCCGGCAAGAATACCAGATGTCATAATACGTAATACGGAGGAGATCATACTCTGTGATCCCGTTACCATATAACTGATAGTTGTTGTCAGACTGCCGCTTCCAATGATACCACCGATTAAAGCACCGATGATAAGACTGTAAGCTGGCTGTACTTTTTTAATAATTAAAACGATTGCAATAACAAGTCCGATCATTGCCCCCAATGTCGTAAATTCATAACTCATAATGAGCCTCCATTCTACAGCTTTGAGCTGTAATTGTAAATTGTGCAGTACTGGTGTTTCGGACCACCAGTCCGCGGTTTATTTTGTCTGAAGTAAACGAAATACCTGTTCTACAGTATCAGAAAGATTTACTTTTGCATTTTCAGCCATCATTGCTTCGTCCAATGTACAGATTCCGCGTAAGATTGGGAAAAATGCATCAATACCATGTTCGTTGCAAGCAACTGCATCTTTTGTAACGGATCCTGCAAATGCAAGAACTGTTTTATTATATTTCTTTGCCAGGGTTGCAACACCAATTGGAGCTTTGCCCATAGCTGTCTGACCATCGAGACGGCCTTCGCCGGTAACAACAATATCAGCGTCTTTGATATCTTCTTCCAGCTTTGTTTCATTTAATACGATCTGAATACCTGATTCCAGAACAGCATTGGTAAATGTCAGGAATGCGAAACCAAGTCCGCCAGCTGCACCGGTACCAGCCTGTTTTGGATTTGCATTAGGAAATGATTCTCTTGCAAGTGCTGCGTAGTAGCTGAGCCATTTATCCATCTGCATGATCATGGAAGGAGTAGCCCCTTTCTGAGGACCGAATACTGCACTACAGCCCTGATCTCCACATAATGTATTCGTAACATCGCAGGCTACTTTAAATTCACAGGATTTTAATTCTGGAATTACATAAGTGTCATTAATGCTTTCGATTTCAGCAAGACCCTGTGCGCCGTAAGGAACCTGTTTACCGTTCTTATCCAGAATTCCAAAGCCGAGTGCCTGTAACATACCGATACCACCATCGTTAGTAGCACTGCCGCCGATACCGATAATAAATCTTCTGCATCCCTTGGCAATGGCATCTTTAATTACTTCACCTACACCATATGTGGTCGTATATAAAGGATTTCTGTCCTGTGCAGGAACCAGGGTAATACCAGCAGCTCCAGACATTTCAATAATCGCTGTATTGGTCTCTTCAATGATTCCATAAGTACAGTCGACTGGTGAACCAAGAGGTCCGGTAACAGAAATTGTGTGATTTACTCCTTTCATACCAGCAACAAGTGCTTCGACAGTTCCTTCACCACCGTCTGCAAGTGGTCTGACAACTACATCAGCCTGAGAATCAACACGATGAATGCCTTCCGCGATTGTTCTTCCGGCTTCCATGGATGAGAGGCTGCCTTTTAATGAGTCGATTGCAACAACTACTTTCATATGTATTCCTCCTTTAAATTAAGAAACAGTGTATTATTAATTATTTTTTGATGTCTCGTAAAGTTGTTATGTATTTCTTTAAATACAATATAACAGATTGTACTGTGATTGAAAATGTTATAGATAACAATAAAAATACTAAATTATATTATTATATGGTACACATAACAATTACTATATAGTATAATGATAAAAAGATGTCGAAAAAGAATAAACTGATGCACCAAGTATATTTACATCGAAAAACACAGAGAATGGGAAAGAAGCGTCAGGGAAAATGATTGAATATAAGGCATACACAGGACGTACGACAGGAGGTAATGGATATGCAAATGCACATAGATAAAATGCTTGCACAGCAGATCGTGAACACAGTGAAGGATGTGTGCGGGCAGAATGTAAATTTTATTGATGCATCCGGAATGATCTATGCAAGTACGGATGAAAATCGAATCGGAACATTTCATGAAATTGGATTTCAAGCGGCACAGACCGGTACCATGATTGAAGTTTCCGAAAATAACAGTTTTACAGGCACGCAAAAAGGGGTAAATCTTCCGGTCTACCATAATAATGATATGGTCGCAGTAATAGGAATTACAGGGGATCCGCAGGATGTCAAAAAGTATGCTTATCTGGCACAGCGTATTACAAAAATTCTGATCAGAGAATGGGAACTAAATACATTCAGCAGGACCCAGAGTGAAAAGAAACATTATATCATTCATTCGCTCGTGACTAGAAATAATATTAATTATGATTACACACGTGAAGTATTTTCAGAACTGCAAATTCCTTTTAAAACTGAAAAAAGGTTTATTTTAATTCGATTGAACTCCAGATATAATGTAAAAAATATTTCAATGATGGAGCAAAAGATCGAGCAGATGTTCAGTATCGCCAAAATACGTCTGTATACCTATAACTATCCCAATGAATATTTTGCGGTTATTGAGTCAGCTCATTTTCAGGATTGTAATTACATCATCAGAAAATTTGCAGAGGACCACAGGGAACTGCTTAAAGTAGCAGTAGGCAAGAGCTGTCTGGTCTATCAGCTAGATGAATCTTATAAATCTTCCGTCATGGCAATGAAAAGTCTTAAGACCAGTGCGGATAATCTGGCACTTTATGACGATCTGACATTGGAGATCGTGCTCGGCTCAATAGAGGGGGCAGCAAAGAATGAATTTCTGAAAAAGACGATCAGTAAATTATCAGCTGAGGAAGTGGAACTGCTGACAACTTATTATGGAGAGGAAATGTCACTGGCTCATACCTGTGAGAAATTGTATCAGCATAAGAATACAATTCAATACAGACTGAATAAAATATATGAGAAAACAGGACTAAATCCGAGGAAATTTCAGGACGCAGTCATGATTTATATGGCATTAAGACTACAAGACTAGTTCTTCTAACTCTTATTTCCTATTTATAACCCATATTTTTGAATGCTATAATCGTGATTGCATTGCGGGAGATGCGATTTGCGGTAACTTCGCATACAAAAAAGTACAGTTTATGGCAAGCGGTTACTATAAACTGTATTCATATTTATGAGGTTTTTGCGTATAACGCAGGAGGTAGGAGATTGAAGAAATTTTTACGTGTTTTGACAGCATCATTGCTTGGGATAACAATGATCGCGTCTGGAGATTGAAGAAATACTTACGTGTTTTGACAGCATCATTGCTTGGGATAACAATGATCGCGTCTGGACTAATGATGAACAACATGATCGAGGCGAAGGCTGGCGGATCAGATATTGTAAATATACCGGATCAGGCCTTTAAAGCTAAAATCAATGCAAACTTAGGCAGAACAGATGATCCAACACATGATGTTACAGAAGATGAGATGGCAAGTATCACATCATTTAATATTTATACCAGTGACATTCAGAACATCACAGGTGCAGAGTATATGACGAATTGTACTCAGATGGAACTGAGAACACCGAACTTAACAAGTATTGCACCACTTACAAATCTGATGAACCTGAGGGATCTGAGTCTCTGTGACAGTGCCAAGGTTACAGATATTACACCTTTAAAAAATCATACAAATCTGGAAAGCCTTGATCTTGAAAAGGTCGCAATTACAGATTCGAATGAAACAGAGTACATGAATACCTTAAAGACACTTCCACAGTTAAAAGAACTGAAGCTTCAGTTCGATAACATGAATGACAGCAGAACTGCAGTTTTGGATTCTCTGCCAAATCTTGAATATCTGAATCTGGGTTTGAGTGATATCTCAGATATAAATTTCCTTTTAAGTCATAAAGATAAGCTGACAACGCTGAATCTTCATGGAACAAGAATCGATAATAAAGATACAGAAGTATTGGCACAGCTGACAAATCTGAAAATACTTGGAATTGGTAGTACATCGGTAACAGATTTTGCTTTTATGGCCAATATGCCATATCTTACAAGTGATGATGTTCGTTGGGCAGAAACAGATGATACGTTTCCAAGAAGTAATGGCTACACATATGGTGGACTTTACATGCTTTATAACGAGGGTGGAAATAGTATCACAGTTGATAACCAGGTAAGAGATCAGGATGGAAATTATATTGCTCCAGTTGCATCAGACCAGTATTCTTATGATGCAGAGAGACATGAGATCACATTCTATATGAATGGCGTAGGAAACTATGATAATACTGCTAAATTTGAATTTAACTTGAAACCTTTAGGTGGTGGTGAAATTGTCTGTAGATTTACACTCAGTTCCCCTGCAAAAGTTAGTAATGGAATTGCAATTAACAGTC
Organism: uncultured bacterium; assembly: GCA_905215405.1. Classification (GTDB taxonomy): domain Bacteria; phylum Bacillota; class Clostridia; order Lachnospirales; family Lachnospiraceae; genus CAJMQE01. The sequence goes on along the minus strand of CAJMQE010000035.1, from coordinate 28,385 downwards.
AGTCAGAAGATAAGACGTTCACAGAAGGAGATCTTTTAAAACTTTCAGCTACTGTATCAGGTACTACGAGTGAGACAGAATATCAGTGGTACAAAGATGGTCAGGCATTATCTCAGTATACAGACAGAACACTTGAAATTGCAAAAGCAGCACTTTCAGATGCTGGTACCTATAAACTGGTTGTAACAAGTCCTTATATGACAGTTGAATCTGATCCAATCGTTGTGAATGTCAATAAGAAGGAACAGCCAGAGACACAGCCAACAGTACCTGAAACACAACCAACCGTACCTGAGACACAGCCAACGGTGCCAGAAACACAGCCAACCGTGCCAGAGACACAGCCAACAGTACCTGAAACACAGCCAACCGTGCCAGAGACACAGCCAACGGTACCAGAAACACAGCCAACCGTGCCAGAAACACAGCCAACGGTACCTGAAACAAAACCAACACAGCCAGCAACAAAGTCAACCGAAACTGCTACACAGGAAAAAGCTGCTGAGACACAGAAAGCAACAGTTGTGGAAACTACAGTAGAAGAAACAACAGTTGTAGAAACAGCGCAGCAGACAACACAGGAAGAAGTTGTTGCAGTAAATTCAGATCAGACTCCAAAGACAGGAGATCGTTCTAATGCAATGCTTCCTATAGCAGCAATGGGAATGGCACTCGTAGCTGGTAGCCTTGCGATAAGCAAGCGTAAAAAAAGTAGTGAGAGATAGATGTGAAAAGAGTATGCATCTTGATCTAACCGAAAAGTAACAGCGACTGGATAGCAAGTATGATCCATAAGAAAGTATGTAACAAGTATAGAAAAAGAGTAAATGATCCAGGTAACAGGATCATGGACCTTATCATTTATGAGTAAGCGTGTGCTTAAAAGATTGTGTAAATAATAGATTTATTTTTAGTTGGAAAAAGACTTTCATACAGCACAGGAAATGGATTCCTGTATGTGTGAAGGTCTTTTTTGTTACCTGAATTATACGGTTGACAGGATATAGTCAATGAATTGTCTGGCTGCGACGGGAAGGATGGCAGCATCACGATAGGCAATGGTCACCGTTCGGCTGATGGCGGGAGTAATGGGACGAATTGCAAGATCGGTTGGACAATTTTGAAGGACAGGGCTATAGAGGACGGCTACACCAAGGTTCTGTCCGACCATGGACATAATGGTATAATCATCATCAATACGATATGAAATCTGAGGATGGTAGTTGTGCTGCTCAAAATATTCCATTGGCAGGCTATGTTTGCCTTCGCCCAAAAGTATGAACGGTTCGCAGACCAGTTTTTCAAGTGGAACGGTCTTCATGCGGGCAAGTGGGTGGTGAAGGGGGAGTACGGCACGCATTTCATCTTTCCAGAGAGGAATCTGCTGGAGACTGGAATTGCCGACTGCTTCAGCACATACGAAGCCAAAGTCAGTCACGCCTTCTTCAATCCAGTCATGGTTCATACTGTAATCTCCCTGTTGGATTTCAAAACGGACACCTGGGTGTTGCTGCTTAAAGCTATGCATCCATTCAGGAAGGCGGGTACGGCTGATACTTGCATAGGTGCCAATACGAATGACTGCATTTTCTAGTCCGGTCACTTCACTCTGTTTCTTTCTCAGATTTTGAGTTGCGAGTGCGACCTGTTTTATATAAGGAAGATATTCGGCTCCATCAGGAGTCAGTGTATTGCCGTTTTTGCTACGGGCAATCAGTGTTGTCTGCAATTCTTCTTCCAGTGTATGGATCATCTGGCTGACAGCACCCTGTGTATAATGCAGTTCTCTTGCAGCTCTTGTAAAACTGCCAGATTCGATTACTTTCATAAATACTTCATAGCGGTTCATGGGAGTCCTCCTGTATGATAGGAAATTTATTGCATGGAATTGTACATTAGTAATTCTAATAATACTATTATAATTATTCGTTTTTCTAATTACAAGGATTGTAGTAAAATGAATAATTGGAAAATAAAGGTCGAGAGAGAAAAAGCAAAGAGAAAAGGATAGGGAAATGAGTGAGTTTAAACAGGGAATAAAGGATAGTATACCAATTGCCGCAGGATATTTTTCTGTAAGTTTCAGCTTTGGAATACTTGCGCTCAGCGGAGGTCTGAGTGTATTTCAGGCAGTTCTGACCAGTTTTACAAATCTGACCAGTGCAGGACAATTTGCAGGTCTTAAAATCATGCTGGCAGGAGGAACCATTCTGGAAATGATTCTGACGCAGTTGATCATCAATTTGCGATATGCGTTAATGAGCCTGTCACTGTCACAGAAATTGGCACCGGATGTTAAGATCTGGCAGCGTCTGATCATGGCTTTTGGGAATACAGATGAAATATTTGCAGTGGCTGTCTCACATGGAAAAGAACTGACCTTGCGCTATATGGTCGGATTGGAATTGTTACCACTTCTGGGATGGAGTGCAGGAACTGCAGCAGGTGCACTGGCCTGTGATCTTTTGCCAGTGTCATTGAGCAGTGCACTAAGCGTTGCATTATATGGAATGTTCATTGCCATTGTGGTGCCCGTCGCAGAAAAATCAAGACCTGTTATGATCGTGACCCTGATAGCACTGCTGATGAGCAGCGTTCTGTACTATGTACCCGCATTTTCGAAGGTATCAGCAGGCATTGCAATTATTATCTGTACAGTCGGTGCGTCAGCGCTGGGAGCTGCATTTTTCCCGGTAAAAGAGGAAATCGTAGAGGAAGATAAAGTGGCTGAGACACAGAAATTACAGACGGAATCAGAAAATGAGACGAAATGGGAAGGAGAAATGCAGGAATGATTTATGTATATATCGCAGTGATGGCTCTGGTGACCTATCTGATCAGAGCCATCCCGCTTACAGTATTTCAGAAAAAAATTGAGAACCCATTCATGTGTTCTTTTCTATATTACGTGCCTTATGCATGCCTGACAGCTATGACATTTCCAGCAATCCTTTATGCAACCCGTAGTCTGTGGAGTGCAATAGCAGGGCTTGTGGTCGCTGGATTTTTGGCATTTCGCAAAAAAGGGCTGATGACGGTCGCATGTGCTGCCTGCCTGGCTGTTTTTGTGGTGGAGTTGTTTGTTGTATAGCGTACTGAATCGGAAAAGCCTGGGCCGGACTATTGACATTGTCGCCATTGTTAGGACGAAAACAGGAATAAGTAATATCTATGAGAAAAAGTACCGTCAGAATTGCGAGGATCCATCTTCGTACAACTGAGGGTACTTTTTTCCATATGTCAGCACTACGTTGTGCTACAATGCAGACCCAGAAAAAACCGGCAAGCCCGAAAAGCGTAGCAGAAAGCAAACATACATAGCCATTCAGATTACAGAAGTAAGTACGGTAATCCCAGTACCGTGTGTGATAAAAATGTTCCAGAATCCAGCCGATGAGATATTCAACAACAGTACCGATGGTCAGGCTGGCAAAGAACACATAAAATGGATTTTTTCGGTGCCGATGTAGGACGAGAAAAATAAAAATAGCACCGCATCCATAGACTGGAAGCCAAGGACCATGCAGGAAGCCCCGATTACAGAAATCTCCTTCCTGTATGAGAAAAAGAGCCACTTCCCAACACCAGCCTGCAAAGGAAGTCAAAAAGAACATGAAAACGAATGTTTCCAGAGGCAGGTTGGAAATGCGAATGGCAGCAATTTTTTGAATGAATGAGGGCCGTTCTATGGAATTTAAATTGTCTTGATTGGTAGATTGTCTTTTCATGCTAGTATTTTAACCACATTTCCTGCATTTATTTACGATTCCACGTAGTATAAATGTGCAGTTTGATGTTATAATGAAAAATAACGGAAAAGAACAGGATTAAAGAGGTATTACATGGAAATGAATCAAGAGGAACAAAAAATGAACGAAGTGGAAAATAAAAAAGCAATGAATATAGCGGATAAAGGACAGGATGGAAGTATGAATCAGGAGAAAAAGGATGCGGCTGTGCATACTGAGGACAAGCCTCATAAGAGACGTGTACGTTATAAAGGATCATATCCTAAGAATTATAAAGAAAAATATAAGGAACTCAATCCACAGAAATATGCGGATACTGTAGAAAGAGTCATTCAGAAGGGAAGTACACCGGCTGGTATGCATATTTCTATATGTGTACAGGAAATACTGGATTTCCTTCAGATACAGCCAGGCCAGAAGGGGCTTGATGCCACACTTGGCTATGGTGGACATTCCTCCCATATGCTGAAATGTCTGCAGTCACAGGGACATTTATATGCACTGGATGTGGATCCAATTGAAATAGAGAAGACGAAGGCTCGTCTGGCAGACATGGGCTATGGAGAGGATATTCTGACAATTCGTCATCTGAATTTTGCAAATGTTGACCAATTGGCCGAAGAAGTGGGACCATTTGATTTTGTACTGGCGGATCTTGGTGTATCTTCTATGCAGATCGATAATCCGGAAAGAGGATTTTCATACAAGAACGACGGTCCTCTGGATCTCAGACTGAATCCGGAAAAGGGGATTTCAGCAGCTGAGCGTTTGAAAAATATTTCAAAAGAAGAGTTACAGGGCATGTTGATCGAAAATTCAGATGAACCTTATGCAGAACAGATCGCCCATGCAATCGTTACTGAGTTCAAACGTGGCAGAGCAATTGATACAACACAGAAATTACATGAGACAATTGGTAATGCACTTGCATTTGTACCGGCAGAAGAGCGCAAAGAAGCAATCAAAAAGTCATCTGCAAGAACATTTCAGGCATTAAGAATCGATGTGAACAATGAGTTCGAAGTACTTTATCAATTCCTTGATAAACTGCCTCATATTCTTGCTAAGGGCGGCCGTGTGGCAATTCTGACATTCCACTCAGGAGAAGACAGACTGGTTAAGAAATCATTTAAACAGTATTATAAAGAAGGTCTGTATAGCGAGATCGCACAGGATGTCATTCGTCCGTCTGCGCAGGAATGCGTAAGAAACAGTCGTGCAAAATGTACCAAGATGAGATGGGCAATCAAAGCCTGACGATATTGTTTCGGTATATTCTGGTTGACATATTATATGAAAACTGCATATAATAAGCTTAGAAAAAAAGAAAGAGGTAAGTGTATGTTATTAAGTGTGTTTGATAGGGAGTTCGCAGCTAAATAGTTGTAAAGGACAGCGACCAGGTTCGCAGTGCCTTTACACCGGTAAATTTATACCGGTGTGTTTGCCGTACCATCATACTGATAACTGATACACTTATGGAATGCAGCGAAGGCTGCTTTTCTTTGTGAACCGCTCAAAGGAGCGCAGAGTGTCATATGTACTGTATTAGATACGGTAGATACGACTCCCTGTGGCTCCTTTTTTATTTCATTACAATTAACTTATTAGAAAGGAATTGAGAAATAAAATGACAAGTGAGCAGATTCTAGAGTTTGATAAAATAAAGAGACAGTTGCAGGAATATGCATTGACCAGAGCAGCCAGGGAAAAAATTGATGCATTAGAACCATTTTTAAGGGAGAGTGACGTAAAAGCAGGACAGCGGGATACGACGGAAGCCAGAAAGATTCTGGAAACAATGGGAAATCCACCGCTTTCAGCATTGGAGGGGATGGATGAAATACTGGAAATAGCAGAGCATGGTGGATGTCTTACAGAGGATCAGCTGGAACAGGTATCAATGACTTTGACATGCGTTCGGCGGTTAAAAGACTTTTTGAATCGCTGTAAACGTCTGGAACTCAGTCTTCCTTATTATGAGGAAAATCTGGATTCACTGGATGATGTCAGAGAAGAAATTGTGCATACAGTCAGGGGAGGTCATGTTGAAGATGCAGCGTCAAAAACGTTGCACGATATTCGTGAGAAAAAGGACAGAACAGAGGAAAAGATGAGAGAAAAGGCTGAATCAGCACTAAGAGCGAATAAGGCATATCTTTCGGATAGTTTTTGCGTGACAAGAAACGGTAGAATCTGTATTCCGATTAAGAAAAGCTATCGTGGAAAAGTTGCTGGTACAGTGGTAGAGCAGTCTGCTACAGGTAATACGATATTTATTCAGCCATCAGCGGTTACGGCAATGGAGGAAAAAGTGCAGGCATTACAGACCGATGAGGAAAATGAAGTATTAAGAATTCTGTATACACTGACAGATTTGCTGGCAGGACAGGGCGATAAATTTCGCCAGAATCAGAGAACAGTCGAAAAGCTGGATTTCATATTTGCCAAGGGAAAACTGAGCTTTGATCAACAAGCAACGGAGCCGGTCATGACAGCAGATGGTGGGATTTGTATTGAACAGGGCAGGCATCCGCTGCTTGACCAGAAAATATGTGTGCCACTGGATTTTAAGATGGACAGCGAACAAGGCAGGCAGGGAATTGTGATTACAGGGCCTAATACAGGAGGAAAAACTGTTTCTATCAAAACGGTCGGATTACTTTGTATGATGGCGCAGTGCGGGTTACATGTGACTGCCAGAAGTGCTGTGTTAAGGATGAATAGCCAGTATTTATGTGATATCGGGGATGGACAGAACCTGAGTGAAAATCTTTCTACATTTTCTTCTCATATTAAAAATGTGTTAGCAATCCTGCAGCATGCCAACAGAGAGAGCCTGGTCATAATGGATGAACTGGGGTCAGGGACAGATCCTGCAGAGGGCATGGGCATTGCAATTGCAATTCTGGAGGAACTGAAAAAGAGTGGTGCACTATTTCTTGTTACGACCCATTATCCGGAAGTCAAGAAATATGCGGATGAGACAGAGGGAGTCATCAATGCGCGGATGGCATTTGATCAGGAGACTTTACAGCCACTCTATCGTATGGAAATCGGAGAGGCTGGCGAAAGCTGTGCTTTCTATATTGCGCAAAGGCTTGGAATGCCTGACTTTATGCTTCATAATGCATGGCAAGCAGCCTATGGACAAAAGAGCAGAGAAAACAAGCAGAAGGATAATCACGAAACAAGGTGGAAACGTGAAGCAGAGCAAAAAGAGTTCACGCATCTGAAAGGACCCAAGATCGTCAGGGATAAAGTCAAACATGACAGGAAAGCGCGCAGTAGACAGATGATTGCAGAAAAATTCAGCCGAGGAGATAGTGTGCAAGTGTTGCCGGATAAAAAGACGGGAATTGTCTGTCGGGCAGCGGACGAATCTGGTATGGTACTGGTTCAGCTACCGGGGAAAAAGGTTTCTGTCAGTCATACAAGACTGATTCTGCAGGTTCCGGCAAGTCAGCTCTATCCGCCTAATTACGATTTATCTATTATTTTTGATTCCGTAGATGAGAGGAAAATGCGACATTTAATGGAACGGAAATATGTAGAGGGTGCACAGATTTGTAAAGAGAAAGAAGAGAAATGAAAGAAAACACCAGTTTAGTGCGAATGAGGTAGTATTTTGGCGACAAAAAAAGCATGGAAGAACAGTTGAATATGCTATAATATAGGTAAAAAGACAGGCTGCAGCATTTTGGGGTTATCTGGGGAGAGAACCTAAAGTGCTACAGCTGATGGATAGGTATGTGAATGTATAGCAGGAGGGAGTTCAGATGAAAAAAAGGGGAAAAACAGTGGCAGGAGGGCTGTTGCTTTTACTATTTGCAGTTGGGACAATGATAGGTGTCCGTCTGAAAAATTCAGGTCGTTATCTCGAGACAAAGGGAGAACTGGAACATAGCAGAAGGACTGGAAAAGAGCAGGATGAATGCACTGGTGAAACGGATGAGCAGGATGGAGAGGCAGATTCGTTAGGAGAACAAAAATCGCTCTCACGATTGCGTGTGGAGGGAAGCCATCTTGTAGATGAAGATGGGAACACAGTACAGCTTCGGGGCATTAGTACCCACGGACTTGCCTGGTATCCGGAATATGTAAATGAAGACTGTTTTACGCAGTTGCATGAGGAATTTGGCGTCAATGCAATCAGGCTGGCTATGTATACAGCAGAAAATGGGGGCTACTGTAATGGAGGTAGTCAGACTAATTTAAAGGAAGTCATTGATGAGGGAGTAAGGTATGCGACAGCAAATCAGATGTATGTGATTATTGACTGGCATATTTTACAGGATCAGAACCCGAATCTGCATATGGAAGATGCAGAAGAGTTTTTCTCGGAGATGGCGGTAAAATATGCGGATCACACCAATGTCCTTTATGAAATCTGTAATGAGCCCAATGGGGAGACAACATGGGAAGATATTAAGGCATATGCTTATCAGATCACCGGAATCATTCGGCACTTTGACAAGGATGCCATTATTATTGTGGGAACGCCCCACTGGTCTCAGAATGTCGAAGATGCAGTAGAAAGTCCAATCAGTGGCTATGAAAATATCATGTATGCAATGCATTTCTACGCGGCTACGCATAAACAGGAACTTAGAAACAGGTTGAAAAATGCAGTAGAGAGCGGTCTGCCGGTATTTGTGACCGAGTTCGGAATCAGTGAAGCTTCAGGAGATGGTGGAATAGATAGCGTTCAGGCAGAAGAATGGCTGAATCTGCTGGATCAGAAGGCAGTCAGTTATATCGCATGGAATCTTTCTAATAAAGCGGAAGCGTCGGCACTGCTCAAGAGTAGCTGTGATACAACGGCACACTTTAATATCGATGATCTGAGTGAATCCGGAAAATGGATCATGGGATGGTACAAAAACAGAAAGAATTCGCTGAATCCGTAAGTCTTAAAAACAAAAGATACGCCCTAAAGAGCCAAAAAATACAGGAATACTGACAACAGAGTAGGAGAGGAACACTATGCTGGATATTATTATGTGTGATGATGATCCATTTATCGTCGGACTTGTAAGAGAAAAAATAATAGAACTGATCAGGCGAAATCGCTATCAGGCGCAGTTGAGCTGTAGCACGACAAAAAGTGCAGATGTATTGGAATTTATCAGAAAAAATGCGGGGGCATATCTGGTTTTTCTGGATCTGGACTTTGGAAGTGGAAAGCTGAACGGAATCGATATAGCAAAGAATATTCGCAAAAGCAGAGAAAATGTGAAAATCGTGTATCTGACAAATCACAGGGAAATGGCGATGCAGGTTCTGTCAAGCGGAGTAGAACCTTTTGGCTTTATTGAAAAAGGAACTGACCTCAATAAAATGCAGGACAAAATGGCAGAGTATATTCTGATGGCACTCCAGTTCTTTTCGGTGCAGGAACAGCAAAAGGATGGAAGACTGGATAATGATCAGGGCGGCAGGCAGAGTGAAAAAGAGATTTCCCTTCCAGTTGGAATTGATGAATTCGTAACGGTGGAATGTCGGCAGATTCTGTACCTTGAGGCAGAAAAAGCAGTATCACACGGGATTACCTACCATACTATGGATGGCAGTAGCATTACGGTGCGGGATACCATGGAGCATTGTGAAAAGGAACTCGGTGAACAATTCTTAAGAATACACAGATCCTATCTGGTTAACAGGATCTATATGACCGGATTGCAGCACAATATGGTGCGGATCACAAATGGGGAAGAACTGCCATGTTCGGTGCGCATGAGAAATGAGGTGAAACAATGTCTGAAGCATGGCTGTTAAGACGTCTGGTTTCAATGGAATTAAAACACGTGCTGCTGACTGGTATTCTAATTGTCCTGCTGGTACTTGCATGGAGTTATATATGGGACAGACTGGAAAAGATAAGAAACAGTAGTAGATTGGAAGGCATTATGGCATGTATTTGTGGTCTGCTTGCCGTTTTTTTATGGTCACCCGGATTGGCAAGAAGAGGAATGACTGGTACGACCTTGGCTCTCTCCGTTCTTAAAATACTGGCAGTAGTGGTGACAATGTGGGCGATCCAGTATATGAAACTGTATTTTTCAGATCTTGCTGTTCTTTTTTTCAGTCTGTATAGTTATGATATGAAGTGCAATCTGACGGGATTTGCAGTCAGTGCACTGTTTCTTGTCACCTATGTTCTTCTATGTATCATTCACAGGAGAAGGGCTGGAAGTTTAAAGGCATCATCTTTACCGGTTCTGATCACATTCTTTAGTGGACAGCTTGCAGCCTGGCTATTTTCTATATTTGATTATATACAATTAAAAAATATCTACTACAAAATCTCACAACACTATGAACTGTCCTATCTGGGAAAGGCGCTTCTTTTGGCGGGCATCACAGCGGTTATGATCCTGCTCATCTGTGGAATGATCTGGCTGTTAAAATATCTTCTGGCATCGAGACTACAGCAGTTGCAGAGTTTCAGTCAGAGATACCGTGAAATTGGATATTATCTACTTGCATTGCCCATTTTCGCAGGAGTTTATCTGTTGATTCGAGACAGTCTGCAGTCGGTAAGTCAGGATTCGAATTCTATTGTTCGTTTTTATCTGGCAGTTCTGATCGTTGTTATAGTGATCACACAGGCTTTTTATCTGAAAATGCTTTATGCAGTGGTACATTTAAAGGAACATCTCAAACTACAGGATGAGCAGCAGGATAATTTACTGTTATATAATAGGGCAATTAATCAGAATATGCAGGAAATCAGGGAAATGAAGCATGATTTAAAAAATATATTTCTTACGATGGGCGCATTTGTAGAAAGAAGCGACGATCGGGATCTGAAGGCATACTATTTTGGACATATTGCGCCATATGGACAGAAAGAGATAGAAAAGAACGACTTTTATGTGCAGATGCAGGAATTGAAAAATGAGTCCTTAAAAGCATTTCTGTTCTATAAATTAACGGGAATAATGGATGATCGTATCAAGGTGGAACTGGATACTCAGTTGGATCATACCGTGTTTCCAAAACTGGTCGATGTGAATGTGCTGATTCGGATCCTTGGTATATTTCTCGATAATGCTTGGGAAGAATGTCAGAACATAGAACAGGAAGCGCGAAAGGAAGGAACTGGAGCAGTATCAAAAGGCGAATCTGTAGTCTGTGAAGAGGAGACAACTGGCACAGATGGGGATTTGGTGAATGTCAATGGTATATCGATCAGTATCAGGGAAAAAGAACAGAAGGTAAGTATTCAGATCCGCAATCCTGTCAGAAAAAATGTGCTACAACAGGGAATTCACGCCGGAACGACGTCAAAAGGGCTTGGACGTGGAAATGGACTGCAGATCGTGGAAAAACTGGTCAGAAGTCATCGTGGTATTTTATGGAACTCCTATTTTCAGGATACCAGTTTTGTGCAAAGTCTTGTGATTACCTGGAAGGAATATTAAGAATGGTATGGCCTGAAAAATGGCATTTTGGCCCCAATAGGACCTTAGAAATTGAAACTGGGGCATAAGAAAGTTCAAAGAGGCAGATTTATGATCTGTCTCTTTTTTTTATGGTATAGTGTACCGGAATCTGGGAGAAAGTAGTCTTTCTCTGGAAATGGAGGCTATAGAAAATGATAACATATTTACAGGATGCATCCTGCTATCTGTTAGTGGCAGCAGTAGTCCTAGCTGTTTATTTTTTATTCTTGTATCTATGCAAAGGAAAAAGAAAGAAAAGTCTTGCATCACGCAGACTTGTTCTCTTATATGGTCTGGGAATCTGGCTGGCATTGATATTTGCAGTGACAGTATCACCCGTCTATGGAATACACTGGAAACCGGATTTTGACGATGTCAATCTGATCTTTGGAAGAGCGTGGAAGGAATCGGGACAGAATCAGTTGAATCTATGGGGAAATATGCTGATGTTACTGCCAGTCGGTGCAGCACTTTATCTGGTATTTAAACCGGATGTAGCTATCAAAAGAATCACAGGATACGGATTTCTGTTATCGCTTCTGATCGAGTGTCTCCAGCTTTTTCTTGGAAGAGGAACCGATGTGGATGATTTGTTCCTGAATACAGTAGGAACTTTTGCAGGCGCATTTTTAGGAAAGATTGGTTCGGATATTCTGTGGTATATCGGAAAGAAAAAGCATGGACATGGAGCAGAAAGCAAACCGTTTTCTGAAAGTCAGCGGCTACATTCATCTAGCAGAGGTAAGGGGATGCTTCTTTTTAGAAAACGTATGACGCGTGGAGTTGTGGCTTTGACACTGGTGTCCGTGATTCTGACCGGAATCTGTCAGAAAATATGGCTGACAGGAGATGGCTTTGGTGGGGATTACACTGAAAGCCAGCAGGCTGAGGCAGCAGGAAAGCAAGTCACAGGTGTTTCCTATGACAAAATAATTCTAAATAAAGCATTATCGGCTCTGACATTATCCTCAAAATACTATTATGTGGCCAATGTGACAGATGGAACTGAAATGTGTGCAAAGGACAAAGATACTCAGATTGCACCGGCAAGTACAGCTAAAATGGCCACAGCACTGACTGTAATCAAATATTGCAGTCTGGATGAAGTGGTAACTGTCGGAGAGGAAGTCAATCGGATTGCGGCGGATGCATCAAGAGCGGGTCTGATTAAAGGCAATCGGCTGACAGTCGGACAGCTGTTGGAAGGAATGCTTTTGCCGTCGGGAAATGATGCTGCATATACGCTCGCTGTTCATACAGGCAGAAAGATCGCTGGAACAGATCAGCTCTCCACAGACAAGGCATTATCGATCTTTATGAAAAAAATGAATGATACGGCCGAAGAGGCAGGTGCGAAGAACTCCAGCTTCAGTCGTCCGGACGGATATGATGAACAGAACCAATATTCGACAGTCTATGATCTGGCATGTATTGCGACTGCATTTATGAACTCAACATTTGAAAAAGGCTTTCTGAGAGAAACGGTCATGCGACCGAAGATCAGAGAAGTATTTACGGATGGTACAGATGTGACATGGCAAAATACCAATGAACTGCTCGATAAGGAAAGCAGCTATTACTATAAAAATGCGACAGGGCTGAAGACTGGTAGCTCTGATCTGGCAGGAAAATGTCTGGTTTCAACAGCGGAAATCGGCCGTAAAGAATATATCTGCATCGTCATGGCTGATACAGACGAAGGCCGTTATGAAGATACGCTTAAAATCTATAAAGCGCTGGAAAAGCAGAAATAAAGGATGGAAAAGTAGGAATAAAGGATAGTAAAATGGAGATATAGGAAGAAATACAGAAAAAAAGGAAAAATAGGAGATATAAGATTGAAACGCCGAAATAAAGGATAGTAAAGTAGGAATAAAGGATAGCAAAATGGAGATTTAGGAAGAAATACAGGAGTAAAGGGTAGTAAAATAGAGATATAGGATAAAATATAAAGGAGTAAAAACCAAAATACAAGGGTAAAAATAGAAAGCGAAATAAAGCGAAAAATTTATAAAAAGGTTAAACAAAAAAATAAAAAAAACGAAAGAGCGCAGGTGTAGAATATCGGATAGGAATATGGTTTGGCTCTTTCGTTTTTTCATTTTTGGATGATATAATTCAACTATAAAATGTCTATTTGAAACGATGGTATTGCTAGTAATTATATTTATTTTTTGTATCTAATGGTTTCAACTGAACAATTAGAATCGGATGATTTCTGGTTCAGCATTAAATGAATAAATAGTCGCTGTTGCATCTTTCAGCCAGAGGACTTCGAAAATGCCATCATCCAGACTGTACATAGATGAAAGAGATGGATTCTCTTTTAACATGGCTTCGCGGGCTTCACGGCGTTCATCTTTAACGACCTGGCAGGCAATACGGATCCATGTACCATCTTTCATGGCGCAGATCGCAATTTTCTGTCCGGCAGCCATTTGTTTGTACACATAGTTTGCCATCAAATGAAGAAACAGCACCGAATGGGCGTACATGTGGCTGATCACCGTCTGTAGTTGCAAGGAAAAATGTTTTGGCATCTTTCAGATACTGATATACTTTTTCCATAATCGTTCTCCTTTCCGGACATTCACTTGCCCTGATTTTCTATGTATGTTAAAATGATTACACGATTATTATATATACTGGTTCATTTTATACAAGTACGATATTTCATGATACCAGTATCAGAAAGGATACTGTAAAGATGGAAGAGATAGAAGAAAAATGCAAAAAGGAATTATTCGGAACCTGTCCATTTGTGACATCACAGAAAGTGCTCACTGGTAAATGGTCTTTGTACATACTACATTTACTGGACAAAGGACCAGTCAGATTCAATGAACTGCAGCGCAGAATGCCTGAGAATATGACACACGCTACACTGTCGCGCCAGCTGAAATACCTGGAGCAGGAGGGAATGATCATCAGAAAGGAATATGAACAGATTCCGCCGAGAGTGGAGTATTCTCTAAGTGAGATCGGAAACAAGTTCAAAAAGGTACTGAAGGTACTCGGGGACTGGGGAAATGAATATATTACCTATATAAAGCAAAAAGAGCAGTAATCTGTCCAAATTGCATGCGGGATGGAAAGAGGAAAAAATGAAAAAGTTATGGAAATCACGGAAGTTTAAAATTATAGCAGGAATCGTGCTCGGTGTTATGGTATTGCTGGCAGGCGCATTTGGCGTGTATGTATCAGACTTTTATCATGCAGAAGAAGGATTTGATACCGGAGAGGTAGCGATTTCTGACTATGGAAAATATACAGTTTATGGAGACGTTCATGCTGATACCGGATTGATTTTTTATCCAGGTGGAAAAGTAGAGGCAAAAGCATATGAACCACTGATGTGCAGTCTTGCAGAAAAAGGCATCTGCGCAGTACTGGTGGAAATGCCATTCAGACTTGCCGTATTTGATCAGAATGCAGCAAATTCGGTGATTAGCGATATTACGACAGTAAATAGATGGGTGATTGCAGGTCATTCGCTGGGAGGCGTTATGGCAGCGAACTATGCAGCCAGTCATGAGGATACGATCAGTGGAGTCGTTCTGCTTGCGGCATATCCAACTAAGACAATTGAGTCAACACCAGTTCTTTCCATCGTGGGAAGTGATGATGGGGTTCTCAAAATGGATAAATACCAGGCTGGAATTACAAAGGCTCAGAATTTACAGGAGATGACCCTACAGGGAGGCAACCATGCCTACTATGGAAATTATGGGGAGCAGAAAGGGGATGGCACAGCACAGATAACGAAAGAACAGCAGTGGCTTCTCACAACATCAGCAATTACGGACTTTATCGATCGTACAAAATAGGAATAATTTCCCATGTCTATTTATGTACGAAATTACATACAAGAATTGTTTCGCACCGCAAACACTGGTATAATCTACCAAGGTTTGCGGTGTTTGCGTGTAAAATTGTATGAGGAACAAGGAGGATTCACACGAATGAAATCACAATGGTTTGAAAGGGAAGTTGCCCAGGTTGAGGCATTTAGAAAAGAACAGAGGAAAAAGACACCAAGATCAATGGCAATTATGGCAGGATTTTTTATTATTTTGGCCGGAGTTGCATTCTTCTATGGACAGAGCCACCCGGATTATAATACAGTTGCATCCTGTGGAATTCTGCTTGGTATGGGAGCGTTTGTACTACTGATCGCGTTATTGGCAGCGGCAGTCGGAAGAAAGAAAGTAGGACTTCCGAAATTGGAAAAGGAATTGGATGAACTGCTGACAACACCAGAGCTGATAGAAGAATTTGACTACGAAATGATGAACACTCCATTACATACATTATCAGGGGATTCATCCATTTTCTTTACAGAACATTACCTGGTAAATATCTGGGGCCATCTGGGTACAAAAGAATATACATTTATCCGACTTGATAAAGTTGCCATGACAAAATTATGTGCAATGCGTGATTCAACAAGCGTAACAGGTCTTGGAAAAGTTTATTATGTAGATTTATGTGACAGCAATAAAAAGAAAATTGGAGGCGTAACAATTCAGAAACGTGCAAATATGCAGGAATTTGATGAAGCTCTGCTTCGTTATTGCCCAGGAATTCAGCTTGCTCGTCACTAAAAGCAGAGGAAAGTGACTTGACATATTTCATTTCTGCGTTATACTTACGTTAACTGAATACAGTCTTCAGAGCAGGGTGCAAGTCCCTACTGGTGGTATAGCCCACGAGCCGCAAGGTATGATTCGGTGAAACTCCGAGGCCGACAGTTATAGTCTGGATGAAAGAAGATTTTGTGATAGAAAAACGGTTACCTGCCTGATAGAAAGGCAGAATGTAAGCGCTGTAGATATTGTCATATATGCTCTGAAATGTGTTACATTTCAGAGCTTTTTTTATATATGGAAATCCTGTTAGGATCTCCGAAAGTGGCAGTCAAATGGCGGCGACCGTAAATGAATCAATGAAGTGCTCTGAATTTATCAGAGCACTTTTTTTGTTAGTAAGACTCCGTTTGAACTGTATTTCAGGGTAGGAAAACAGGAGGTGCAAAATGAAGGAGACAATGGATGAACATTTTATGGAACTGGCACTTGCAGAGGCACGAAAAGGAACTGGCTGGGTTAATCCCAATCCACTGGTCGGCGCGGTAATCGTAAAGAATGGTGAAGTGATTGGGACCGGATATCATGAAAAATTTGGAGGACTGCACGCAGAGCGAAATGCACTAAAAAATTGTAAACAGGATCCGCAGGGGGCAACCATCTATGTCACACTGGAACCTTGCTGCCACTATGGTAAGACACCACCATGTACCGAAGCCTTGTTGGAAAGTGGAATCAGCTGTGTGGTCATTGGTTCGCTGGATCCCAATCCTTTGGTAAGTGGAAAAGGAGTGCAAATATTAAGAGAACACGGTGTGGAAGTGAAAATCGGTGTGCTCGAGGAGAAATGTCGGGAAATGAACCGTGTATTTTTGCACTACATCACTACAAAGACTCCTTTTGTGGTAATGAAATACGCGATGACCATGGACGGAAAGATTTCAACAGTCACTGGTAAATCTAGGTGGATAACCGGGGAGGAAGCGAGAATCCATGTGCATAAGGACAGACACCGGTATATGGCAATTATGGTAGGATCAGGTACCGTTCTGGCAGATGATCCGATGCTAAACTGCAGACTGGCGGATGAAACGGGAAAGCTCAGGTACAGAGATCCGATTCGGATCATCTGTGACAGTAGATTTCAAATTCCGGTTGCAAGCAGGATCGTACAGTCAGCAGATCAGATCAGGACGATTCTGGCAGTGGCAAAAGAGAAGGAGCTGGAAAAGGGAAGAAGCACTGAGGCAATAAAGAGTCTGAAAACGAAGAAGAAACAGTGCGAAGAGGCGGGGTGCAAAATCCTTGAAATTTCATTGGAAAATGGTCATATCAGCCTTGCTGAACTTATGCAGGAACTGGGTAAAAGACAAATTGACAGCATTCTGCTGGAAGGAGGGGCGACCTTGAATTGGGCAGCTTTGCACAGTGGAATCGTAAATCGTGTCCAGACCTATATTGCACCAAAAATATTTGGTGGAGAAGGCGCAAAGACACCAGTAGGAGGTGCGGGTGTCAGTTTAGTACAGGATGCGGTCTATCTAAAGAATCAGACTGTCAGGATGATAGGCTCGGACCTGTTGGTGGAAAGTGAGGTCAGAGAATGTTCACAGGAATCATAGAAGAGAGAGGAATCATAACAGATATCAAAAATACTGGGGATGCTGCAGTATTGACCATTCGTGCAGAAAAAATAATGGAGAAGCTGCACGTCGGGGATAGTATCGCTATAAATGGAATCTGTCTGACGGTGACTGCATTTACACAGGAGTACTTTCAGGCCGATGTGATGCATGAGACTCTGAATCGCAGTACGATCAGAACATTTAGAAGAGGGGAACCGGTCAATCTGGAACGTGCAATGGCTGCGGATGGTAGATTTGGCGGACATATTGTTGCTGGGCACATCGATGGTACAGGCACGATCGTGAAGATCAGGCGGGATGCTATTGCGGTATGGGTCACAATCAGTGCGGGACCTGAGATCTTAAAGTACATCATTGAAAAAGGGTCAGTTGCAGTAGATGGGATCAGTCTGACAGTGGCTGCAGTTGAAGCGGATTCATTTCAGGTGTCGGTAATACCGCATACCTGGGAAGCAACCTGCCTTTGCAGACGAAAGAAGGGAGACCTGGTCAATCTGGAAAATGACTGCATTGGAAAATACGTCGAAAAACTACTGAGGTACAGGGGAGAGGTAAGTCAGCAGGAAAAGGAACAACAGGTAAATGAAACATTTCTTATGGAACACGGATTTCTGTAATTTGTAAATGGGCCGCACGCAGGTGTGAGTGCACGCTGAGAGACAAGATAAAATAAAAATTGATAGTAAAAATAGTGGGACCAGAAATGACAGGGTACGATTGGAATTACTCAAAGGAACATGGTAATAAAAACGAGAAAATTGTAATTAGAAAAAAGAAACATGACATTTAACAATAGAAAATGACACGTTTTCATAGGCTGAATGGGACTTGGAGGCATTCGAAAAGCTGAAAGAGACGTTGTTTGTCTGATAAGAAAGAAGGGCTCAAAAAATGAATAGATTTGACCGTGTGGAGGATGCTCTGCAGGCTTTGAAAAATGGCGAAATCATCATGGTAAGCGATGATGAAGATCGGGAGAATGAAGGGGATCTGATCTGTGCAGCACAGTTCGCTACGACAGAAAATGTTAATTTTATGGCAGTTCATGCAAGAGGACTGATTTGTATGCCAATGAGCGGCAATTTGTGCGATCAGCTCGGACTGGGACAAATGGTCACTGACAATACAGATAACCATGAAACGGCATTTACAGTATCAGTCGACCACAAAGATACAACAACAGGTATTTCAGCGGTAGAACGTGGATATACAGCAAGAAAATGTGTCCAGGACGACGTTCAGATAACAGATTTTCGCAGACCGGGGCATATGTTTCCGCTTCGGGCAAAAGAAGGAGGTGTTCTGGTCAGAAATGGACACACAGAGGCAACTGTGGATCTGATGCGTTTGGCAGGATTGAAGGAATGCGGTCTTTGCTGTGAAATTATGAGAGATGATGGGACCATGATGCGAATGGAGGAGCTGCAAAACAAGGCGAAAGAATGGAAGATTCGTTTTATAACGATTGCGCAGATTCAGGAGTACCGAAGGAAAAACGAGAAACTGATCAGGAGGGTCTGTGTGGCAAATATGCCAACAAAGTATGGAATGTTCAAGGCATATGGCTATATAAATCTTTTGAACGGAGAGCATCATGTAGCGCTTGTAAAGAAAGGCGGTACAAATGAACAAAAAACGGCAGAGCAAAACATAGCAGTGAAAAGAGCAGCAGAGCAAAACACCGTAGAAGAGCAAAAAACAGTAGCAGGGCAAAACAAAGCAAAGCAAAAAACAGCAAAACAAAATATAGTAGAGAAAAAATGGGAAAAGGTTTTGTGCCGGGTGCATTCGGAATGCCTGACGGGAGATGCATTTGGTTCGATTCGCTGTGACTGTGGGGAACAATATGCGGCGGCCATGAAAAAAATAGAACAGGAAGGGGAAGGGGTTCTTCTTTATATGAGACAGGAGGGTCGAGGAATTGGACTGATCAACAAACTTCGTGCCTATGAATTGCAGGACCAGGGGCTGGATACGCTTGATGCAAATCTGGCACTGGGATTTCCGGCAGATATGAGAAAGTACGACATTGCAGCACAGATCCTAAGAGATCTCAATATTACATCTGTACGTTTGATGACCAATAATCCGGAAAAGGTAAAGGAATTGGAAAAGTATGATGTTGCGGTTACGGAAAGAATTCCATTGCAGATCGAACCAACCAAATATGATCTCTTTTATTTAAAGACCAAGCAGCACCGGATGGGACATATTTTAAACTATGCTGGAAATGAAAAGTAAAAGATACGAGAAAAAAACAGGTGAACTGAAAGTCAGCTGGAAAATTTCTAATCAAAAATAAGCTGAAAGACAGCATGGAATATTGAAGCTAAAAGCAGTAAAAAGACAGCATGGAATATTGAAACTAAAAGCAATCAAAAGATAGTATGCAATAGAAAACTAAAAGCAGTAAAAAGACAGCATGCAATAGTAAAATCAAAAAAATCAGAAAGCAGGGAAAAGAGAATGAAAGTATATGAAGGAAAACTGGTATCAGAGAAAATCAGAGTAGGAATCGTGGCATCCAGGTTCAATGAATTTATCACATCTAAATTGTTGAGTGGAGCACTCGATGGACTGAAAAGACATAATGTGAATGATGAGGATATAGAAGTAGCCTGGGTTCCGGGCGCATTTGAGATTCCACTCATCGCATCAAAAATGGCTGGATGCGGAAAATACGATGCTGTGATCTGTGTTGGCGCTGTAATCAGAGGCAGCACAAGTCATTACGATTTTGTATGCAATGAAGTCTCTAAAGGAATTGCAACGGTATCATTGCAGAGTCAGATTCCGGTCATGTTCGGAGTGCTGACAACGGAAAATATCGAGCAGGCAATTGAACGTGCCGGTACAAAAGCTGGAAATAAAGGATTTGATTGTGCAGTCAGTGCAATTGAAATGGTAAATCTAATTCGAGAGATTGGATGAGCAGTTGTGCCAAAAGTATAATCCTTGAATGAAAAGACTGGATGGAAATGCCTGTAGCCGTTATAATAGAGAAATCAGTGTAACAGGAGATTGTGAAATGGAGAAACAAAATCAAAAAACAGAATATGAATTACAATATGACAAATCAGATAAAAATGTCAGCGGGCAGAACTGTAAAGACAGAGTTGAGTTAAAGAAGGCGAACTATCAGCAACAGCGTTATATCAAGCAGTTGTATAAGAGAGCATTTCCAGCGGCAGAGAGAAAACCGTTCTGGTTGATCGAAAAATGTAGGAAAGCAGGCGTTGCAGAGGTTTTGGTTGTCCTCTTAAATGGAAAGATGGCAGGTCTGGTCATTACGGCCGGAGCGGGAGAACAGATGCTGATCGATTATCTTGCTATCGACGAAAAATATAGAAATATAGGGTTGGGAAGCAGTGTGCTTGCCGCAATTCAAATGCGTTTTGCCGGAAAAATGATTATATTTGAAATTGAAAAAACGGATATAACGGCAGCAAATAATGCACAGCGAATCAGACGCAGGGAATTTTATAGAAGAAATGGGTTGTATTTTTCAGGTGAGATTATCAATGCATTTGGAACGGAACTGGAACTGATCTCGTATAACCAGCAGGTCACATTTTCACAGTATATGGAGATGTATCTGAAAATTTATCCGAAAGTTGCTGATTATATTACGCTGGCTGGGAATACTAGAATAGATGGTTCCTGTTAGGCAAAAGTTCGCACGGCAATTTGCCGCTGGAATCTGTGCACATATACACTGTTAAAGACAGAGATTTTCGATTGCAAAATTTTTACAGGAAAACAGGAAATTGATTGAAAATTAACAATGTTTATGATATGATAAATTATAATTAATGAGACAGGCATGTGTCCGAAGAGGTGTAATCTAAGGACTCCGGCAGATAAAAATTCAGAGGATTGGAGATGAATAATATGGACGGTTCTTTATTATGGATTGTTTTTGGTATCATTCTTTTAGTAGTGGTTATAGCAGCAGTAGTAGTTACAATTTCAGCGGCAGCAGCAATTGCTGGTTCCGAGGAAGATGAAGACTAAGCGCTCAAAATAAATAAACTGCATGGAAACATCGTAGATGATGAATTCCATGCAGTTTTTTTATTGCAGGGAAAGGCAATAGCCATGGCCGACCGCTGCAAATGAGGGATGAATTTTTAAGAGATCACTTTTTAAGGCCTCTCTTGCTACTTCGTCCGGTACCCGATCTTTTGAAATTTTTGCTACAGAATCGTGCCAGCTGACATTCTTTATGCATCCCTGTGCCATACCATAGGAAAGTAGCAGATCGCTGCTAAAGAAAATTCCTGAATGTTGTTCCAGTGCAACAATTCCATTTTGAAGATGAACTTCAGCTGGATAATTTATGATTTGAAGGTCAAAATCCTCGCTATTCAGTCGATCACCACCTTTTACAGGCAGGATTTTCCCACGGTAGCCAAAACCGGATAATTCTCTTGCACACAGTGTTGAACAGATAACAGACACGTTTGGGTAGGCCTGTAAAAACAGATCCAGTCCACCGCATTCATCAGATTCCATATGAGAAACAAAAATGTAAGCCAAGTCTCTATTATTTAAAATGGTCTTTAATTCTTTCAAAATACTGATCGCAAAATCTTTTGTACCTGTGCCAACGAGCATTGGACATGTCCCATCTAGAAGGTATTGATGAATTGTAAAATTCATTGGAGGTATAGCTAAGCTGAATTGATATAAATTTTCTCTGATTTGATTCATGAAAGTTCTCCTTGACTAGTCATTTCTTTTCTAATATTATTTATGCAACATATGTTGCTTTTTATCATACCGAATCTATCTGAGAGAATCAATAGATTGCGGGCTGGTTGCAACAATAAGGGAGGAAATGTTGCATTATGAGAAGAAAAAATACAACATCGTACATGATGAAAGGGTACATTGCACAAGCGTTGCTATTGCTGATGAAGCAAAAAAAATACTCCGACATTTCCATTGGTGAGATTACCAGGAAAGCCGGAGTTAATCGTTCTACTTATTATCGTAATTTTAATTCGAAAGAATCTATTATTCAGTTCGCACTTCTACATATGTTCAGAGACTTCTCAGAAGTTGTAAATATCGATTTATCAGGTGATTTTCACAAATATCTGAATCAGATGTTTTCTTTCTTTTACGACCAGAAGGAAAGTCTTTTACGAATCTATCAAAATGATCTGTCCTATTTATTACTGAGTGCCTTAAATGATTATTTTACAGAGACAACGATATCCGATACTTTTGAAAAGAAATTCAATGTCTATTATCATACAGGGGGGATCTTTAATTCATTTTTACTGTGGTTTCAGGAAGGAATGCAGATCGAACCACAAAAACTGGCGGATATTACGATGAGCTGTCTTCCGAAAGGCTTTGTTCCGATGCTGCTATCTTCACAGTTACAGAATAACAGTAAGATGATATACAGTGAAATATAGGAATAACTCTTCTAGTAATTCAGCATGGAGAACAGTTTTTCTGTATCAAACAGTGGATCCTGGTGGAACAGGGAACCGAGTTCTTCA
Organism: uncultured bacterium; assembly: GCA_905215405.1. GTDB lineage: Bacteria > Bacillota > Clostridia > Lachnospirales > Lachnospiraceae > CAJMQE01. The sequence continues at coordinate 5,440 of CAJMQE010000035.1, read as the reverse complement.
AAGTTCTCATAGGAATGTTCGATTTCACGGGAGTACAGATGCATGATATCGACCTGATCTGTAAAAGTCAGCGTGTGATCATGATCCAGAAAATGCATCAGATCGATTTCTTTGATACAAAAATAACTGACAACGGCCATTTTGACCTTGGAAAGGATATCGTAGTCATTGACTGCTTTCAGAAAATAACGGAACATGAAGTAGACCATCAGATGTTCGAATTCATAGGCACGATCTTTATAGGAAAGATCAAATGCATCGTAGTATGCCTGATACTCTTTACTTGTTACCTGGTTATGCAGTGCTTCTGAAAGGTGTTGAATAGTTTTTGGCCACGCTTCATTTATAATTTCAATATTGGTGTAAACTTTTAAAAATGCCTTCATCTGTTCCAGTTTCGTTTGCGGATCATAGCATGAAGCTTTCAGGACCTCAGCAGAAAATTCGGTTTCAAAATTGTATTTTTTCCGAATGTCTGTAATTGTAGCGAGGGCATCTTCGTCTATGGCGTTCTGCATTTCACTTACAAAGCTGAGCAGAACGGCGATGCGCTGCTCGATTGTATAGGCACGGTTCTGCAGAATGCGGATCGCAAGTTTTCTGGATGGTACAAGCTGCATGTAGAGCTCTGGGTCAATATCATTATAAGATGTGACCATTTCGTCATTTTCACTGAGCTCAAATGTTACTGGTTCCGGGCTGCCAAGAATCAGTTCACCTGCAGTTTTACAGGACAGAGCGATTCCGATTTCTCGCAGACTTCCGTATTCTTCAATAAAGCGTGGGTAATTAGTGCAGGTATCACAGAGTTTTTCTTCGCCAAGTTCTGTATACAGATCACAGAGATTTGTATCATTTAAAAATGGACAACGATTGTTGTTCAGGCGGAATCGTTTGCCTTCATTATCATCGACCATAACAGAACGGAGACGTTCGCCAAAAGGGCCTTTTACGCTCAGGTAATAGTCATAGGCTGAATCGTCCAGGTCAACTTCCCATCCGGCACAACAGCTGTCTGTGCATGCGGATGCGATACATTTAAAATTCTTATAGTAATCAGGTACTCTTATTTTCATGGATCTCTCATTCTTTCTTTTATATTATACTTGTAAATTAACTGGTTCTTATTTTTACTTCTATAAATATAACACCCATTTGTAAAATGAACAATCAGAAAACGTTTCATATTAGAAAATGCAATGGAGTTAGTGCAGGTACAGGACAAGAAATATACGAAAATGCATACTTCACGCGCCAGAATACAGATGGCGATAACAATCAGAAAATAAGAGATCTGTACCGAAGATCTATATATCATGGTGCAAAAAAACAGAAATCTCAGCAGTATCGGTATGAAGTGCCATCCACTTTGACAGAAAACTATATTCACGGCATTTCCAGCGATTCCCACAATGTGACGGCATTTTATGAAGAAGCAAGGTATTCCGGTCATAAAATGGCGGAAAAGGATGTGGAACAAATGAAAGAACTGTTAAAAAAGAGAGCCGGATCATAATCTAATTATTGCGTTGAAGTGGTAACGAGTATATAATAGAGTATCAGCGCATTTTTTAGAAAGGTAACAATTTATTAATGGAAAATTTAAACAAAGGCAAAATTAGTGGGTTACTGCCAATTGGAGTGTTTTTAGTATTATTTATTGGTAGTGGTATCGTTTTTCAGGATTTCTATGCAATGCCGGCAATCGTCGCATTCATAATCGCACTCGTTGTAGCATTTTTACAGAATCCGAAAACGAAGTTTGAGAATAAGATGGCAATCGTGACAAAGAGCATGGGTGATGAAAATGTCATGATCATGTGCCTGATCTTTATTCTCGCAGGAGCATTTTCAGGAGCGGTTCAGGCAGCAGGAGGGGTTGACAGTACAGTTAATTTCGCGTTATCCGTACTTCCACCTAAGATCGCAGTGGCAGGGCTTTTCCTGATTGCATGTTTCATCTCAGTAGCGATGGGAACATCAGTCGGAACAATTGCAGCTCTGACACCAATCGCAGCAGGCGTCAGCCAGAAGACCGGATTTGCAGGGGCTATGTGTATCGCAGCCGTTGTGTGTGGAGCAATGTTTGGGGACAACCTTTCCATGATTTCAGATACAACTATTGCAGCAACACGTACGCAGGGATGCAAAATGAAGGACAAGTTCAATGAGAACTTTAAAATCGCACTTCCAGCAGCAATCATTACAGCGATTGTCTTTTTGATCGCGGCATGGAACTCAGATTATGAGATCGTTGGTGATCTGTCCTATAATCTGATCAAGATTCTTCCATATATAGCAGTATTGGTCGGAGCACTGATCGGAATTAACGTATTTATTGTTCTGATCATGGGAACAGTACTTTCCCTGATCATTGGTGTAGCGACTGGATCGATTGCACTTTCGACCGTTTTCACAGTGATCGGCAAAGGTGTAGATGGCAATGGCGGTGTCATTAATATGTATGATATTACAGTAATTTCAATCGTCGTAGCTGGTATCATCGGGCTTGTTAAGGCCAATGGCGGAATCGACTTTATTCTCTATAATATTAAACGTTTCGTTAAAGGACCAAAGGGTGCACAGGTAGGAATCGCAGTTCTCAGTTCCCTTGTCGATATTTCAACAGCCAATAATACCATTGCAATTGTAATGGCTGGCCCTATTGCAAAGGAAATTGCAGAAGAGTATGATATTGAACCAAGAAGAACAGCAGCGCTGCTTGATATATTTACATCCGTATGGCAGGGGTTGATCCCATATGGTGCGCAGTTACTTTATGCAAGTGCAGGAGCTGCCGCTGTTGGAATTACAATAGCACCTATGGAACTCTTACCATATCTGTATTATCCAATTCTGATGGCTATCTGTGCAATCATCAGTATAGTTTTTTATAAGAACAAAACAAAAGAGTCGTAAATTGCAGGAAACAGAGGAGAAGCCTGGATGTTCAGAAGGTACAGCAAAGAGCTGGACAGTCCTGGAGACCGGTGAGTTGAAGGTCCCTATTATAAGTTATAAAGGTTCCTGTATTATAAGAAGAAAATGAAAATATCATATCAAGTGTCTTAAATAAGAGATCTTTTTCATGATGGAGGAAATAGCATGGAGATAGAAGAATTTATCACACAGCTGTCGTCAAAATCATCTACACCTGGTGGAGGTGGTGCAAGTGCATTGTTGGGGGCTATCAGTACAGCACTTTGCTCAATGGTGGCAAATCTGACAACTGGAAAGAAGAAATATGCTGCCTATCAGGCGGATATTGACAGAATCCTTAAACAAGTGCCAACACTTACGACAGAATTGTTGAATCTGATACAGAAAGATGCAGATAGTTTTGCACCACTTGCAAAAGCATATGGAATTCCCAAAGAACAGCCAGACAGGGAAGTGATTCTTGAGAATGCATTAAAAGATGCATGCAGTGTACCAATAGAAATGTTGAGAAAGTTGCAGGAGACAGTAGAACTGGTTGAAGAACTGGAGGTAAAGGGTTCCACATTGGCAGTCAGTGATGTGGGAGTTGCGGCAACGGCCTGCCGCAGTGCCATGGAAGGTGCTGTAATGAATGTATTTATCAATACAAAGCTGATGAAAGACCGCATTTATGCAGAAAAGCTGAATAAGGAAGCGACTACGCTTCTTATGGATGGAACCCGAAGATGTCAGAAGGTATATGAAAAGGTACTTGGCAGACTACAGTAAATTAGATGTCATACAGAATGGAGGAAGAAGATGGAAGAATTAAGAGGAATGCCAGTAGTAAAAGCACTTCTTGCTGATTTTAAGGAAGAAGTAGCGGCATTGAAGAAACAGAATGTGATTCCGACACTGGCAGTTGTCAGGGTTGGAGCAAAAGAAGATGATCTTGCCTATGAACGAGGAATTCTGAAAAGGTTTGCAGATGCAGAGGCACAGGTCAGAGTGATCGAACTGAAACAGGATGTGACTCAGAATGAACTGGAATCTAGAATTCTTGAATTGAATCAGGATCAGCTGGTACATGGAATTCTATTATTTCGACCACTTCCAAAACATTTATCAGAAGATAGAATCAAACAACTGATCGCACCGGATAAGGATGTTGACTGTATGTGCGACAGTAATCTTGCACATGTATTTGCCGGAGACGGCAAAGGATACCCACCATGTACACCACAGGCAGTTATCGAGATGATCGATCACTATGGAATCGATCTGACTGGAAAGAAGGTAACGGTCGTTGGAAGAAGTATGGTCGTAGGTCGTCCACTGGCAATGTTATTACTTGCAAAAAATGCTACGGTAACGATCTGTCATACAAAGACAGCCAGTCTGGAAGAGGAATGCAGAAATGCAGATATTATTGTAGCCTGTGCCGGCTCAGCAGGTATGATAAAGAAAGAATTTGTAAAAGATGGACAGATCATATTTGACGTGGGAATCAACGTAGTTGATGGAAAACTTTGTGGCGATGTGGATTACGATGGAATCTCAGCAAATGCAAAAGCAGCAACACCAGTACCTGGTGGAGTTGGAACGGTAACTACTTCCGTACTTTTAAAACATACGATAATCAGTGCAATGACGAAAGAGGCATAAAAAGTGACAGATAAGAGTGAATGGCCAATAGCAGTATTTGATTCAGGGCTTGGTGGAATCAGTGTCCTGAACGCAATTACTACATTGATGCCACAGGAAAACTATATTTATTATGGTGATTCAAAAAACGCTCCTTATGGAACGCGATCAGTAGAAGAAGTTGTGGAACTGACACTGGCGAGTGCCAAGTTTCTTATGGAAAAGAATATAAAGGCGCTGGTTGTAGCCTGTAATACGGCAACAACAGCAGCAATTGATGTTCTGCGTGATACATATCCGAATATGCCGGTGATTGGAATTGAACCAGCATTAAAGCCGGCAGTTCTTGCAAAGCCACATTCTCGGATCCTTGTCATGGCGACACCTATTACCATTCAGGAACAGAAATTTCAGCAGATGATGGAAGGATATCGCAATGAAGCGGACATTATACCACTGGCTTGTCCTGGACTTGCAGAATTTGTAGAAAAAGGTATCTTCGAAGGGGAAGTCATCGACCGTTATATGAATCAGTTCATTGGTCCATATATGGATAAAAAGATCGACAGTATTGTTCTTGGCTGTACGCATTATCCGTTCGTCAGGGATGCGATCCTGAAGGTGACAGGAAAAGATGTAGTTGTATTTGATGGCGCATATGGAACAGCGCGTCAGTTACAGAGGCAACTCTCTGAACAGGGACTTCTCAGCGTGGAGAAATCCAGTCGGATGGAGGTCCTGAACAGCTCAAAGGATCCTCATTTTATTGCATGTTCCCACCAGTTGATCTCAAGTGGCCGTGCATAAAAAGTGCAACAAAAGAAGAGGCTTCGTGTATAGTTGTGGCTAACTCCACCTCAAATTTATAAATTTACAA
>CAJMQE010000034.1 GCA_905215405.1 uncultured bacterium | reverse complement strand
ACGGTGGTGTGGGAGGACGGTAAATAAAATAATTATTTACCTCCTACCCGATTTACAAAAGATCAGCTGCAGGGGAGAGAGCACTGCGAATGAGTTGCGAGTAGATAATAGATCGGAAACACATTGCATTGAGCATGGAGATACTTTGCGTTTAGATTGGAAACACTTTGCATTGAGCATGGAGACACTTTGTGTTTAGATTAGAAAGACTTTGCATTGAGTTCAGAAGCACTTTTTATTTAGCTTAGAATTTTTATAGTAATAAATTAATATAATTAAATAGTTATACGTTTTATAAAACATATATATTTTACAAATATGCGTGCATAGGGTAAATTAAGAGCATACCAATTAGGACAAATCAAGAAAGGATAAAAGTATGAAAAAAGAAAAAAGCCCTATGATATTATGGCAGTTATTTATCTCTATGTTTATGCTGAGTGCATCGACTTTTGGTGGAGGATTTGTAATTGTCTCTCTTATGAAAAAGAAATTTGTTGAGGATCTTGGATGGCTCGATGAAAGTGAAATGCTCGACATCACGGCAATTGCTCAGTCATCGCCCGGACCGATTCCAATCAATGCATCGGTGATCCTTGGATATAGAATGTATGGAATTTTGGGTTCTGTCGTTGCAATTCTTGGAACAAGTATACCCCCGATCATTATTATCACTGTAATTTCCATGTTCTACACACAATTCAGACAGAACAAAATTATTGCTCTGGCACTTCAGGTAATGCGTGCTGGTGTAGCAGCAGTTATTTTTGATGTGGTCTGTAATCTTGCAAAGAATGTTATCAAAACGAAAAATGTTCTATACATCGTTTTAATGATCGCTGCATTTGTTATGGTTTATTTTCTTGGAATCAGTGCGATTACCGTCATCTTAATGTGCCTCGCAATCGGCATTATTACATTAATACTTGACTTAAGAAGGGAGAAAAAGAATGCTGCTTAGATTATTTATTAGTTTTTTACAGGTAGGCTTATTCAGTGTTGGCGGAGGTTATGCGGCAATTCCACTGATTCAGAATCAGATCGTACTGAATCATGGGCTGATGTCAATGGAGGAATTTGCAGATCTGATAACAATCGCAGAGATGACACCAGGACCAATCTCCATCAATTCGGCAACATTTGTGGGGAACAGACTGGCAGGGGTACCAGGTGCGCTGCTCTGTACACTTGGATGCATTATTCCTTCATTTCTCATCTGCCTGACACTTGCATATTTTTATTATAAGTTCCGTGGATTAAACGGTGTGCAGATCGTACTGGCTAGTCTTCGTCCGGCAGTCGTAGCAATGATCTCCTCAGCAGGGCTTTCAATTCTGACACTTGCTTTATTTGATGCAGAAAAAAGTGCAATTGTGCTCAGCAACTTCCGATGGGTAGAAGGCGTGTTGTTCATCGGTGGTGTGATCGCACTTAGAAAATTTAAAATGAATCCAATTCTTGTTATTTTTGGTTCCGGTCTAATTGGAACAATTATTTATCTCTTATAAGAACACGTAATATATGCACTAAGAACGCGTAATATATGCACTAAGAACACGTAATATAAGAACTAAGAATGCGTAATATAAGAACCAAGAACGTGTAATATAAGCACTAAGAACGCGTGATATAAACATTAAGGACACGTAATATAAGTACCTTCGTAAATGATACGATAGATTTCCCAATAAGAAAGGCTGATGGCTCAGATAAACTCTGAATCATCAGCCTTTTTAATGGATGTTTCTACATCGTTCTTCGTATTACATCGTTCTTCATATTACATATTCTTCGTATTACATATTCTTCGTATTACATATTCTTTGGAATGGATTTACTGATATGAATAAATCCCATAACTGGATCGGATAAAAATTTATTCTTATGATAGATCAGATTAATATCACGGGTGATCGTAGTGTCCTTTACGGGAATGACTACCAGGGAATGTTCTTTTAGGTCATCCCGTATCAGCATACGTGACATGATCGAGAACCCTTCACATTCTTTTAATGCATTTTTAATTGCTTCTGTATTGGTGGAATTCCATTTGGTACGAACAGGAATATGGCGTTCTGCCAGCAGACGTTCATACTGATTACGGGTACGGCTTCCACTTTCACGTACAATAATGCTCTGATTTGCCAGATCTTCGAGCAGAATACCGTCTTTTTGTGCAAATGGGTGATTTGGACTTGTGACGATGACGAGCTCGTCCTTACAGATTGGAATTTTGATTAGATCAGGGCTGTCTGTTTCGCCTTCTACGATTGCGATATCAAGGCGACTCTGCAGGATCAGATTTTCAATCATTGACGTATTATTCACTAAAACATTGACAAATACATCTGGAAATTCCCGTTCCATCTGCTGAATGACGGATCCAATCAGACAGGTTCCCACACTGACGCTTGAACCTATTCGAAGAGAAGTGTTGTGCCCTGCATTTTTCATGTCGATTTCCATCTCCTCAAAGGAACTGATGATGTGTCTTGCATATTTTAATAAACGTTCGCCACCTGAAGTCAGATATATTTTCTGGGAAAGGCGTTCAAAGAGTTTGACGTTATATTCTTTTTCAATTTCTTTAATTGCTTGACTGACAGATGGTTGGGAAATAAAAAGTTTTTCCGCGGCCAGATTCATTTTTCCACAGTCTGCAACTGTTACAAATATTTTTAAATGCCGAATAGTCATTGGGGTCTCCATTCTTATAATCTCTGTTTAGATTTTAACAATATTTTGTCAGGAAAACAACCATTCAAAAACAAATAGTTGGATGCAAGGAAAGATTATGTGTTTTATACCATAATTATGCGTTAATACGACATCATAACTACAGAATTGTCGCTCATAACCGTATCAAAACGGTAGAAAGGGAAGTATTATGTACACATGATCTACTTGTTTTTGGGGGTGTGGGTCAGAAAAATATACTATTGTTTAGTACATGTATGCAACATGTACTGGTAAGGAGAAGCGTATGATTAAAAAAACAGTAAAAAGGGTATCGGTTGTGGGACTGGCTCTGACATCAGCTTTAAGTATCTACGGCTGTGGAAGCTCCACTGCGTCGACATCTGCAAAAGTGTCAGACTCAAAAGAGATTGAAAAGCCGGAGAAGATTACAGTTATGGCCGACGGATCTGTAGTCAAAGAAACCAGCGGGGCACAGGAGTTTTATGATCAGTTAAAGGAAGCTACAGGAGTCGATGTTGCCTGGGTAAGACCAGATCATTCCGGTTATTATGATGCCGTAACAAATGCATTTAACAATGATCAGGACATTCCAGATGTTGTTTTGCTTGGAGCAGATTATTATGCCCTATATGCAGCAAATGGATTTTTATGGAATATGACAGATGCATGGAATAATTCAGAAATCAAAAATTCAGGAAGGCTGATATCTACGGCGGATAATATAATCAATTCACTGATGGTCACAGGTGAAGATGGAGAACAGGGATTGTATGGGTTCGCAACAGGAAGAGGCAATGGATGCTGTACCTATGTGAAGGAAAGCTGGCTGAAACAGGCTGGTTATACAAAAGAAGATGTGGAAGGGAAGACGCTCACGTTTGATGAGTACTATACAATGTTAAAGAAGATGCATGAAGTCACAGGTAAAAATGTAATTGCAGCTGCCGGATATATTGGACCAGAGGCACCGTTCACTAATTATCTGCCAGAGTTCTACCAGCAGGCACAGTATTCCTTTTACAAAGATTCTACTGGAAAATATGTAGATGGATTCAGCCAGCAGGCTATGAAGGATGCAATGACAAGAATCGGACAGGCGGTATCTGACGGTATTATTGACCAGGAAACAATCAACAGTTCTACATCGAATGTAAGAGATAAGTTCTTTGCAGATCAGACAGGTGTATTTACATATTGGGCAGGTGACTGGGCAGAGTCACTTCGGGAAAATCTGGAGAGTAAAGGACTGGATGATTCACTGATAGCATTGAATCCAATTAAAGAACTGGGAACTTATGTGGAACGTGTAACACCATGTTGGTGCATTACCTCAGGAGCAAAAAATCCAGAGGGAATCTATGAATACTGGCTTTCTAAGATGTTAGATGGCGGTGAAGTACAGACTTTATGGACTTATGGAGCAAAAGGAACTCATTGGGACGATAAGGCTGAAACGGTCACACTTCAGGGAAAAGAGGATCAGGGCACGACTTATACAGAGGGAACATTTCATTTCCTTCCATCTATTGAAAAGCCGAGTACTTTGAATACAAAGAATAGTATTAATCCGTTATTATCGATGGCAAAATTTACGGATGGAGACCCAGGAGAGGCTTTGCTGGAACCTTTAGCAAAAGAAAATATGGAATTCTTCGCAACACATTCTTCTGTAGCAACACCACTTCCAGTGACAGATGCACTGGGGGATAATATTGGCGACATCAACAAACAGAGAAGTCTTATGATTGCAGCAGTTGCAACGGGGACGATGACTGCCGATGATGCGGTAAAAGAATATGAAGCAAAAGTTGGAAATCTGGTAGATGAGGTGCTTGCTTCATTAAATAAGTAATATCAGATATTTTTCTGCCGGCGATACTGACTTGCAGTTATGCCGAAATATTTGCGGAATGCACTTGAAAAGTGTTCGCTGCTTGAATAACCAAGATAATCGGATATGTAGGTGATAGACAAGGCTTTGTTAGAAAGCATGATCTGTGCAATCGACATGCGGGCTTCTAATTTCTTCTGCAGAAATGTTTTACCATATTCCGTTCTTAATAGCCGTTCAGTCTGGCGTGGACTGAGGCCCAGTCGACTGGAAAGTTCCGCCAGAGTAATATCTTTATAATGATTCATAAATAATTCATCGATCAGCAGATGTTTTCGACTGTCAGGAGTCGACGGAGTTAAATGCGGACTATTTTTACTATCGCGGGGAAGCAGGCGAATCGCAGTAACGATCATATAACGCAGAAGGGAAATGATATTTTCGGTAAATCCTGTGTTCTGACATTTCAGTTCTTGAAAAATCGCCTGAAAAAGGGACTGGAAAACCACTTGATGTTCAGCAATCCAGAAAGGATTATCCTGCATGATTTTTAGCAGGTAATCCTTTTTGCCTGCTGAGGGAGAGACCAGTTGAAAGTAGATGCCGTATTCGCACAGGGGAGATTCATTTGCAGTCTGGGTATCTGAAAATTGAGAATGATTAATATTTGGCCCAGTAATGTAAAAAGATCCTGTTTTAAGGCTGTAAATCTGTTTGTCAATATGGACGTGGCCAGAACCACTGGCTACATAATGAAATTCAAAGCAGTTTTTACCATGGCTGTGCGGTGGATAAGGATGAAGAATTTCTTCATTAGATATTTTGGAGACCTTAATTGTGGTTTCATCCAGTTGAAAATGTATATCAAGATTATTATATATCATATAGTTGTCTCCCTTTTATCATAGCAAGATTAGATACTTTTAAATATAACAAGCAGAGAATTTGCCGTCAATTATATTGTCGTTAATACGACAAAAGATACGCTAAAATGACGTGTAAACGAATGACTGCTTTAAAGAAGGAAGATAACAAGATAGATAAAACAAGATAAGTAAAGTCCTGGAGGAAAATGAGAGATATGAAAACAAATTATAGAATTATGACAGCATTTGTATCATTTTTTGTAAATGGAATGATGGCGGTAATTACTGCAAATCTGGCGGGATATCTGGTAAATGATTATGGATTTTCTTATCGTATGGTTTCAAGCGGATTGTCGATTCAGGCATTTGGTAATGTGTTTATGGTGGCACTGAGTGGAATCGTAATTAAGAGATTACATAGAAAAAATGTGCTGATTCTATTCCCTGTATTGTTCATCGCAGGCTGCGGCGTGATCTTACTCGCGAAAGCAGGTCCATTACTGTTCTTTACTGGAATGCTTCTATCTGGTATTGGTTGGGGACTGTGCAATAATAGTATTCATCTGTTGGTTCAGGAAGAAGGTCGTGGACCGGCGCCGATGAATCTGTTACACATGTCTTACGCAGCGGGATCTTTTGCGGGTCCATTTCTGCTGTCTGTTTTATCGGTTCTTCATAGAAATTGGCAGGAAGCGGTGATACTTGTCATGCTTTTGTCCGCAATGATTGCGGTAGTATTTATGTGTCAGGGAGAAACATTTTTTGAACGGGAGCTGGAGCAGGAACCGGGACAGAAAGTGGAACAGAAGCCGGAATTGGTGCAGAAGTCAGAACAGGAGACAGAGCAGGAAACGAAACAGAAAGTGGAACAGAAGCCGGTGCAGGAAGCGGAATTGATGCAGAAATCGGAACAGAAGCTGGTGCAGGAAGCGGAATTGATGCAGAAATCAAAACAGATATTGGAACAGAAATTGGAAACAAAACTGGAATTGAAACCAGAACTGGAGAAGAAACTGGATCCGGCTAAAGCGTCTGTGCTGCCATTTTTAAAGCAGAAGCGTTTTCTGGGATGTATGGGTCTCTATTTTTGTTATGTTGGCGCGGAGGGGGCGGTCAATGCATGGCTGGCGGAGTATTTGACCATATCAGGAATCTTCTCAAGAGCGCAGGCACAACAACTGTTATCCGTACTGTGGATTATGATCATACTGGTCCGATTGTGCAATACAGGAATTATGCGAAAGATATCTACGCAGAAAATGTTGATCTGTCAGGGCGTTGGAAGTGTTTTTTTTCTAATGCTGATAGTGATGTCTTGGCACTGGCTGGTCATTGTTTTTGCAGTAGTGGGATTTGGCGTGAGTTTCGGTGGAATTTCACCGTGTAATGCGATCAATGCGGGAAGTTATATTAGTGGAAATGGATTTGGGAGTGGAGTTCTCTTTGCTGTTGGTGGAATCGGATCAATGATTTTACCATTACTGATTGGGACGATTGCACAGGATTTTACGGTAAAAAATGGAGTCAGCTGTATTGTTGTGGTACTTATGATATTTACAGGTATTGCAGTCATGAATGCACGCTGGACAGATTCACATCGACAGGAATTAACTTAGATTGTAAAATAAAAGCAGGATTATTTAGAAATGGAGTGTTAGGGATGGAACAGAAACTGTGGTATCAGGAACCGGCAGCAGAATGGAATGAGGCACTGCCAGTCGGAAATGGAAGATTTGGAGCCATGATTTTCGGAACGATAGAAAAAGAACAGTATCAGCTCAATGAGGACAGTGTCTGGTATGGTGGATATCGTGACAGAAATAATCCGGATGCGAGGAAAGAATTACCTAGAATCCGAAAATTGCTTTTGAACGGAAAAATTAAAGAAGCAGAAGAACTGATGGTGGCAGCGTTGTCGGGAGTACCCCAGAGTGAAAGAACCTATCAGACACTGGGAAATCTATTTGTACAAATGAAACATCCGGAGGGTGAAGCCACCAATTATTGCAGGCAGCTTGATCTTGAAAAAGCAATCCATACAGTAACCTACCAATTACAGGGATATGTGTATAAAAGGGAAACATTTGCAAGTTATGCCGAGAATTTGATGGTAATTCGGATGGCAACGAACAATCCAAAAGGAATTTCATTTTCAACACTTCTTGGACGTGGGAAGTTCTATGATTCGGTAGAAAAAGCCGGATCTGGTATCGTTGTTCTTCTGGGGAATCTCGGTAAAGACGGACTTGATTTTGGTTCGGCGATAAAGGTAGAGCAAAGTGGCGGAACTATGCAAATGCTTGGAGAGAGAATCATTGTAAATGGTGCCAGAGAGGCGATTGTGTATGTCAATGGAATTACAACATATCGTTGCAATGATGTAAAAAAATATCTGATTGATTCACTAGAAAATGCAGCGTTAAAGCCTTTCAGTCAGCTGGTAGATGAGCATGTGAAAGATTATCAGCATCTTTATAAAAGAATGGAGCTTCATCTTAGCACAGAGGATAGCATTGATGATGGCACAAAGGTGGCTGGAAATAACGAAAGCGTGTATGAAAATTCAGCAGATAGCATGCAGAAAATGGATACCGGTAAACTTCTGGAAACACTAAAAAATGAGATGGCGGATATAACGGAAGGTAAGAAGTTTGACAAACAGAACGATGACCATGCATTAGCAAGTCAGTGGCAGCGCAAATGGAATGGATTGTATGAACTTTATTTTAATTATGGAAGGTACTTGTTGATTTCATGTAGTCGACCAGGCAGCCTGCCGGCGAATCTGCAAGGGCTGTGGAATAAAGATATGCAGCCGTCATGGGACAGCAAGTATACGATTAATATTAATACAGAGATGAATTACTGGCCGGCGGAGATCTGTAATTTATCGGAATGTCATCAGCCACTGTTTGACTTGATCAAAAAGATGCTTCCACATGGACGGGAAACTGCGCAAAAAATGTATGGATGCAGGGGATTTGTTGCGCATCATAACACAGATATCTGGGGCGATACGGCAGTTCAGGACCTCTGGGTGCCTGGATCTTACTGGGTTATGGGGGCGGCCTGGCTTTGTACGCACTTGTTCGTCCACTATGAATATACAAAAGATCTTGCATTTTTAAGATCTTATTATCCGATTATGATGGAGGCGGCTCAGTTCTTTCTTGATTTTTTGATTGAGGATAATGGCTATCTCGTTACCTGTCCGTCGGTCTCACCAGAAAATACATACATTCTTCCAAATGGAGAATCTGGTGCAAATACAGCTGGTGCGACGATGGACAATCAGATCCTTAGAGATCTGTTCACAGATTGTATTCAAGCTGCTGAAATACTGAATATAAAAAATACCCAGACGGATAGAATCATGGAAGTAATGCCTCGGTTAAGGCCGAATCAAATCGGCAAATATGGACAGATCATGGAGTGGGCGAAAGATTATGAAGAAAAAGATAAAGGGCACAGACACATTTCTCAGTTATATGGATTGCATCCATCCAGTCAGATCACAGTGGATCAGACGCCCGAACTGGCAAAGGCAGCAGCTACGACAATTGAGCGTCGTCTCAAGAATGGCGGAGGACATACCGGTTGGAGCAGAGCATGGATCATCAATGACTATGCAAAACTTTGGAATGGTGAAAAGGCACTTGAAAATCTGACATTATTACTGACAAAATCAACGCTGAATAATCTCCTAGATAACCATCCGCCATTCCAGATCGATGGTAATTTTGGGGGAACAGCGGCAATTGCATTAATGCTTGTACAAAGCAATGCACAACGAATTGTGCTACTTCCAGCATTACCACGGGCATGGAAGAATGGGGCGGTTAAGGGAATTTGCGTCAGAGGAGGCGCAAGCCTGAATTTGACTTGGCAAGATCATGAACTGAAGGAATGTCAGTTCTTTGCGATGCACGATTTAGATACAATATGTATCTATCGCGATAAAAAATATAGCATCCACCTGTATAAAGGAGAAAAATACACACTACCACTTTAAAGTAAAAGTGTGTATAATGAAGAAAAAACAGGAGGCTATTAACAAATGAGATATGTGCATACAGATATTATTGCAAAAGATTGTAACAAATTGATAGAATTTTATAAGCGAGTATTTCACTGTCGTAGCATGGGAGAGACAAGAGATCTGAAAGGTGCGTGGCTCGATAAAATGACAGGGCTGAAAAACGCGCATATCACAGGAGAGCATCTGTGCCTGCCTGGATATGATGAGAACCTTCCGACACTGGAGATATTTTCTTATGATGAGCTGGCAGAGGAAAAGCTGGCTGCTCATAGAATCAATCAGCCTGGAATAGCACATCTTGCCTTTGAAGTAGAAGATGTTCCGGCAGTTCTCGAAGAAGTCCTGGCAGCAGGAGGCGGACAGATCGGGGAACTTGTACATGCGGTGTATGAAGATGGCAAAGAGGCAGATTTTGTGTATGCAACTGATATCGAAGGAAATATTATTGAGTTACAGAGCTGGAAATAATATGAATGGAAACTGGGAGAATTTGATAGACGCATAATAGAAATAGGATGTTCGATATAAGATAGAAGAACCGGCATCAGATACATCTGTGCAGGAATTGCCTGGACAGAAGCATCAGATACCGGTTCTTTTTTATGGATATCGAGCTATGTATAGAAATATTCTTAAATCCCTGTTAGTTGATGGTGCATTTATTCAGGGCATTATCAATCGCATTTAACAACATGGTAGTCGTATAAGTGTTTTCTGAATCAAAAGAAATATTTTTTGTTGAACCTGTTTCGCAAACCTTCTGTGCAATGTCATCAAAAGATGTCTGAATCAGCGGATACATGGTCGTTACAGCATCTGTGACATTCAGCATCTCGATATCATTGATGTTATTTTCATCAACAGTAACCTGGATATCCACAGGATTTCCGTTCAGAGTAACGTAAGATGAATATACACCAGCGGTATATTTGGCATTAGAAACTTTTGTAGATTTCGATGACTTGTTGGAAAATGCAATAAATAAAAGTACAATCAACACGATTGCAAGAGCAACAAGCAGGGCCGTCATAATTAGTTCTTTAAATTTTATTACAACAATTCGTGTCTTTGAATTCATAAGCAAAACCCCTTAGTTAGATTATTATATTTTATTCAGCGCTATAAAATATTATTCGCAATTTGCTTTTCTTCTATAATTTATTCTATGTCCAGTGTCCCGAAAACATGCATAAAAACTAAAATGAACGATATATCGTACATGCTTGAACAAATTTATGATAAAAAGTACTTGCATTTTAGTAAAACTGGTGCTACGATACGAATAGAACAAATGTTCTATTGTGCAAAGACTTACAGTTGACTTTCTTTTGGATTTTCAATACAATCAGTTAAGACTTTGTTTTAAGAACGGAAGGGGAAAAAGATGGCATTACAGTTGATACTTGGCAGCTCAGGGGCTGGAAAGTCGTATGAGATGTATAACAGGATCATAACAGAATCCATGGAAAGACCGGATGGAAGATTTATTGTAATTGTACCGGAGCAGTATACCATGGAGACGCAGAAGAATTTTGTTTCTTTACATCCACGTAAAGGAATTATGAATATAGATATTCTGAGCTTTCAGAGACTTGCTTATCGTATTTTTGGTGAAGTAGGTGGAGGAGATACACCTGTTCTGGATGATATGGGTAAGAACCTAATTATTCGAAAAGTTATGGAAAATAAGAAAAATGATCTTTATATTTTTCAGAATGATATTAGTAAGTTCGGCTTTGTAACAGAAATTAAATCTGTGATATCGGAACTACTTCAGTACGCAGTTTCCCCAGATAAAATCAAAGAACTGGAGGGGAATCTGGGAGATAACAGGCTTCTTGACGGAAAGCTGAAAGATATTGAGATAGTTTATAGAGCATTTATGGAATACATTGATGAGAATTATATTACAGCGGAAGAGATTCTGGATGTTCTTTGTGAGATTGTGGAACAGTCTGCAATTCTAAAAGGGAGTGTAATTGCAATTGATGGATTTACTGGCTTTACGCCGATACAGTATAAGCTAATTGGAAGATTGCTTGGAAGTGCAAAAAATGTCATGATCGCACTGACAATTGATAATCAGCAGAAGCTTAATGTCCATGATGGAATGCATAATATCTTTTTTATGAGTAAAGAGACTATTTATAAACTGGAGCAGACTGCATTGGAACAGGGAGTTCCAATCGATGAGCCGCTGAGAATGAGAAACGGTAAAAACAGCAGATTCCATAATACTGGAGAATTACAGTTCTTGGAGGAAAATTTATTCAGGTATAGTAGAAAGCACTATATGGATGAAACGGATGCTATGCAGATTTATGAAGCGCTGAATCCGAAAGAAGAACTGGAATGCATTGCAGGTCAGATCATAAAACTTACCAGACAGGGTGGATATCGTTATCGTGATATAGCGGTTATTACAGGAGATATGCAGCGATATGGAGACATGGCAGAACGCATATTTGGACAGAATCATATTCCATGTTTCATTGATAACAAGAGATCGGTCATAGGAAATCCATTTGTGGAGTATATTCGAAGCGTACTGGAAATTATCCAGATGAATTTTTCATATGAGAGTATCTTTCGTTATTTGAGGACAGGCCTGACAGATGTGACGAGGGCTGAAGTAGATCAGATAGAAAATTATTGCCTTGCTATGGGAATCAGAGGATTTAAGCGTTGGAATGAAATCTGGATCAGAAATTACCGTAATAGCAGAAGTGAAAAAGCAGACCTGGAAAGTCTCAATACAATACGTAAAAAAGTGATTGAACCACTGATTCCATTATATGAAGCGTTTAAAGAGAAGGATAGAACGGTCTTATCTTTGACTACAGCATTGTATGAATTTATAGCAGCAGGCAGAATTCAGTACAGAATGGAGCAGTATGTAAGCTATTTCGAACAGCAGGACGATAAGAGCAGATGCGGAGAATACAAACAGGTCTATGGTAAAGTTATGGAACTGTTCGATAAAATTACAGGTCTGCTCGGTGAAGAAAAAGTATCCCTGACAGAATATGCAGAATTACTGGATGCCGGTTTTGAAGAGATTAAAGTAGGATTGATTCCGCCATCTGCAGATAGTGTAGTGGTCGGTGATATTGAGCGTACTAGAGTGGACAATATTAAAGTTCTGTTTTTTGCAGGAGTCAATGACGGTGTGGTTCCGAAAAAGGCAGAAAGCAGAGGTGTCTTATCTGAATTCGATAGAGAAAGTCTTGAGAATCTGGATATAAAACTGGCACCATCTACGCGTGAGAAAACATTTATCCAGAAATTTTATTTATATCTGATCATGACAAAGCCATCTGAAAAACTATATCTTTCATTTGCACGGACTGACATGGAAGGAAAGGGAATGGCTCCATCCTATCTGATCTATACGATCAGAAAGATGTATCCGAAAATCAAAATTTACCGAAGCGAGAATCTCAAAGAGGTATTTGACTATATTCAGGTCCCAAAGAGCGAACTCGAGTGGACACAGGACAATTGCAGAAAAGCGATTAGCGAAGCAACAGCAATGAAGCTCTATGGAGAAAATATTGTAGGCAGTGTTACAAGAATTGAAGAATTTGCAGCTTGTGAGTTCGCACATTTTCTGAATTATGGTTTGTGTCTTTCCGAGCGTGAAGAATATGAGATTGCGGTCCGGGATATTGGAACAATTCTTCATGCGGTACTGGAGAGTATTTCGACATCATTAAAGAAAGAAGGAAGAAGTTTTCAGGGACTTGAGGACAGCTATCGCAGACAGATCGTTACAGATACAGTGGAGAGGGTAACGCAGGACTATGGAAATACGATTCTAAAGGATAGTAAACGAAATGAATACATGATCAAGAGATTGACAGAGCTTGCGGACAGAACAGTGTGGGCAATAGGACGACAGCTTGAACATGGTAAATTTGAACCAGAGTTATTCGAAGTTCCATTTGAAATGCAGGTACGCGCAGGAGAGGATTCTCAGAATCCGGAGGATAAGACAGACATTATGCTGCATGGAAAAATCGATAGAATTGATATTTATGAAGATGAGGAAAATGTTTATGTCAAAATTGTAGATTACAAATCAGGTAATTCGGATTTTGATCTTCTTAAGACATATTATGGCCTGAAACTTCAGCTGATGGCTTATATGAAAGCAGCCATGGAACTGGAAGGTAAGCGGCATAAGAACAAAAAGATCGTTCCGGCAGGTGTACTTTATTATAATATTAATAATCCAATTGTGGAGAAACAGGACGAGGATGAGCAGAATACAGAGGAAAGGATCCTAGAGCAGTTGAGGACGAAGGGACTGGTAAATAGTGATCCCCATATTGTACGCTTGTTTGATGAAGCTGGCGGAAAGTCCAAGGTAGTACCCGTTAAGTTTTCTAAGAATGGAGAAATTGAGAATACTCGTAATACGATATCTTCAATTCAGTTTCGTGGACTTGATGATTTTGTCGCAGAAAAAATGGCTGAGATGTCAGAAAATATTATAAAGGGTAAGGTAAATCTGAATCCATATAGAGATGGAAAAGCAGAGTCCTGCACATATTGTCAGTATAATGCGATTTGTGGATTTTATGAGGATATGCCAGGAATGAACTATAGAAAACTGAAAAAGATCAGTGATCAGGAAATTTGGAGCAGAATTATAGGAAAGGAGGAAAAGGAAGATGGCAGCAAATTGGACAAAGGAACAAAAGAAAGTAATTGATCTTCATGATCGTAATATTCTGGTCTCGGCAGCAGCTGGATCAGGAAAGACAGCTGTTTTAGTGGAACGTATCATCAAAATGATAACAGATGAGGAACGAAATATTGATATCGATAAACTTGTTGTAGTTACATTTACGAAGGCAGCGGCAGGAGAAATGAAACAAAGGATCAGCGATGCGATAGAACAGATTCTGGAGGAAAATCCGGATGATATCAGATTGCAGAAACAGTTAACGTTGATCAATAATGCGCAGATCACCACAATTGATAGTTTCTGCCTGAACATAATCAGAAATAATTTTACCTCTGCAGATATTGATCCAGGTTTCCGAACGGCAGATGAAGGAGAATTAAAACTGCTGGAAAGTGATGTAATGGGAAATGTTCTGGAAGAGTACTATCAGAGTGAACGTGAGGATTTCTTTCAGCTAGTCAATTCTTATGGTAATGGAAAAAGTGATGAACAGATCGAAGAAATTATTCGCAGAGTATATCAGTTCTCAAGAAGTTATCCATGGCCAATGGAGTGGCTTGATGAATGCAGACAGTCTTATCAGATCAATGATGAATCAGCTTTGAATCACAACAGGGCAGTGGAATATCTGACGGACTATGTCAGTAACATTCTGTCAGATTACAATCAGAAATATGAAAAGCTATTAAATATATGTAGTGAGTCCGATGGCCCTTATATGTATAAACCGATGATCGAAAGTGATTATGCTTCTCTTACCTATATATTAAAGAAGAATACATTTGAAGAATTAGCACAGGCAGTCAATAATGTGAAGTTTGACAGAATGTCATCAAAAAAAGATGAGAATGTAGATGAGGCAAAGAAAGAGATCGTAAAAGCAGCTAGAAATCAGTATAAAAAGACAATAACGGATCTTCAAAAGAAGATTTTCAGACAGACCATGGAACAGAATCTCGAAGATTTAAGAATTAATCTGAGTTCGATCAATGTATTAATTGAAGTAGTAGAACGTTTCTACTTGGAAATGAAACGGGTAAAAAGAGAAAAAAATATTATAGATTTTAATGATATGGAACATCTGGCGTTAGATATTTTAGTGAAAAAAGAAGATGGAGTCTTGCATTATACAGATGTAGCAGATCGATTGAGCGAATATTATCATGAAATTCTGATCGATGAATATCAGGATAGTAACCTGCTACAGGAACAAATCCTTTCTAGTATCAGCAGGGGCAGAAAGAATGAAGATGAGAATAACATGTTCATGGTCGGCGATGTGAAGCAGAGTATTTATAAATTTCGTCTGGCACGTCCGGATCTTTTCATTGGAAAATATAATACTTATACAGATGAAGATAGTAAAAATCAGAAGATCGAATTACGAATGAATTTTAGAAGTCGTGATCATGTACTAAAAAGTATCAACGATGTATTCTTTCAGGTTATGAAGGCATACTTTGGTGGAATTGAATATAATGAACATGTTATGCTGAATACAGGACTGAAGTTTGAAGAACCAGATCCACAGGACTGTGACAGAATAGCGAATTCTACGGATATTTATGTGATACAGACAGAGAGTGATGAATCAGAAAATAGCGTATTCCATAAGAAAGCTGATTATACTGGAAACGATTCAGTAGATGAGGATGCTGCAGAGCAATCAGACAGAGAACTTGAGGCATCTTTTATCGCAGATAAAATTCATGATTTGACTAGTCCAGAGCACGGAATGAAAGTGTTTGATAAAAAACTGGGAGAATATCGTTTACTGGAATTGCGTGATATCGTTATTTTAACAAGAACAGTAAGTGGCTGGGCAGATACATTTGTAAATGTATTAATGAGTAAAGGTATTCCAGCATTTTCAGATAGTTCAAGTGGATATTTTAATACGCGTGAAGTAAAAATGATCTTAAGCTTTTTAGCCGTTATTGACAATCCAATTCAAGATATTCCGCTGGCAGCAGTGCTGACATCTTATTTTGGTAATCTGACAACAGAAGAACTTGCTTTATTGAGAGTGCCTGATAAAAATCAGAAATTGTTTGCCAGTCTGGCAGCATTTGAAGAAAATCAGGATCTGAAACCGGGTACCCGGGAAAAGATCAGAACATTTCTTGCTTTAATGACGAGGTTCCGTGATATGGCTGTCTATATCGATATTCATGAACTAATCTGGAAAGCTGTCTATGAAACAGGATTTTACGCTTATGTTGGTACAATGCCGGCTGGAGAAAAAAGACAGGCAAATCTGGATGTCCTAATAGAAAAAGCTAAGAAATATGAAGCAACCAGTTATAAAGGATTATTTAATTTCTTAAGATATATTGAAAAGTTAAAAAAATATGATATCGATTATGGAGAAGCCTCCTTGCTTGGTGAAAATGAAAATCTTGTCCGTGTCATGAGCATTCATAAGAGTAAGGGTCTTGAATTTCCTGTTGTTTTTCTTGCAGGCATGAGTAAGCGGTTCAATCATATGGATGCAGCGAATGCGGTTGTCGTGGATCCGGAACTTGGTATAGCTGCAAATGCAGTGAATCTTGAGAGCAGGACCAGAATTCCCACAATTATGAAAACAGCTATCAGCACAAAGATCAAGATCGATAATCTCTGTGAAGAATTGAGAATTCTCTATGTTGCAATGACCAGAGCAAAAGAAAAATTGATTATGACTGGAACGGTTAAAAACGTACAAAAAAATATGGATAAGTGGAAAACACTAAGTCTGGATATTCAGGATTCAGGCAGAGGATATTCTTATGCAGATCTTGAGGGTTGCGGTAATTATTTTGATATGGTCGTTCCAACGGCGTTAAAAGAATATGGTAATACTGGCAGATTCATTGTGGAAACACTTGATCCTTCTGAGATTGTCGCCCCTAGCAAACTGACAGATTCAGATTCGCAGACAGAAGAGGCAGAGATGCTAGTATCTGGAGAAGATGGGAAAGAAACAGAGAACAACGCGAAAGCAAACGATGAAAAAGAAAACAGTGCTGTCCCAGAAACAAAAATAAATACGGATACTACAAAAGGCGAGGAATTTAGAGAACAAGCTGAAGCCGAACAACAAAAGGATACACAGGTAGAGAAAGGCAAGCAGCAGAATTTTTGCGAACCTTATCCATACCAAAGAGCAGTTTCGATGAAAGGAAAAATGACTGTATCAGAATTGAAACAATCGCAGATTGATCTGATGGTACAATCGGATGAAACATTTTTGCAGGAAGAGTATGAGGATTCCTTGGAGAAGATTTTGAGCAGAACTAATCTGGATGAGGAACTACAGGAAAAGATGGGTGAAGGTGATGAAAGCGAAGATCCTGAATCCACAAATGCAGGAAAAATCGATAAATCGCAGGAGTCTGCAGAAATAATTCCTCATTTTATATCAGGCGAAGAACCGATGATAGGAGCAGATCGTGGTACAGCTTATCATAGGGTGATGGAGTGTCTGGATTATCAATGTATACATTCGTTAAAAGATGTAACAGAGTATCTGAAAACACTCGTTGAACAAAGAAAAATAACGCATCAGCAGTATTATGCAATTGACGCTCGCAAAGTATGGAAGTTTGTTCAAAGCGATATTGGGAAAAGAATTAATGAACAGTTTACAGATACATTGAGAAGAGAACAGCCATTTGTCTATGGTACAGAAATAGATGGAGAAACGATTCTGGTACAGGGCGTTATCGATCTATATTTTGAAGAAAATGATGAGCTGGTAATTGTTGATTATAAAACAGATTATGTAACGGATGAGCAGGTGCTTATAGACAGATATCAGATACAGTTAGAGTATTATGCGAATGCATTACAGCAGGTAACAGGCAAAAAAGTAAAAGAGAAAATAATTTATTCGTTCAGGTTAGACAAGCAGATTGTATTGTAGGAAAATGCATGAAACAGGAATGAATAAGAAATAAATTATAATGAATAAGAAATAAATTATAAATGAATCAGAATTAAATTAGAAAATGAATCAGAAATCAGAGGCGAATCAAAAATAAACAAGTACGAATTCTGATTATCAGTTAGATATATGGAAATACTCATTGATGTGAACAGCTAATTTGTTTCGAGAACACAATTGGTCAAAGCACAAATATAGATAGAGTGGGTGAACATCAATGAGTAACAAAACTGGAAAGAAGAAAGATCTGATTACAGTAAATATCAATGGAAAGACTGTCGAGACAAGAAAAAATGAAGTGGTAAAATATGAGATAGCAGATGAACTGGGATTGTTGGACAGAGTACTGGAAACAGGATGGA
Organism: uncultured bacterium; assembly: GCA_905215405.1. Lineage (GTDB taxonomy): Bacteria > Bacillota > Clostridia > Lachnospirales > Lachnospiraceae > CAJMQE01. The sequence continues at coordinate 18,804 of CAJMQE010000034.1, read as the reverse complement.
AATCACTATCAGCCAGAGAAACAGGAAAAATAGGTGGTATTATGGCGGGCAGGAATAAAAAAAACAGAAAATCCAATCAATCTTCTTGACAATGGGTAGGCGGTGACAGATAATAATACAGTTACGTGACGGACGAAAAAGGTAACATAAGGTTACCAAATCTTTCTGTTTGTTTGGAAAGGAAAAAGATATGCACATGTCGGTACTGGTAATAATTTTGATTATGGTCTTGTTACTAGCAGCAAATTATTACGTAGGGATTAGGTATCACAAGCTGATACGTATTGAAAAGAAAACTAAGCTTGATATAGTTTACTGGATTTTTCATGGATTGATGGTAATTATTTTTATTGCTAATTTTATCAAGTTCTTTATGGGAAATTACACAGGAGTTGTATCGGGAGCAACGAGAAATCTGGCTGCATTTTTTGCAGGATTTGTATTGTATTCCATTGTATTATTTTTGATCAGAGATTTTTTCCTCTTAATGGCAAAGTTTATCAAGTTTCATAAAATGGCCAGAAAGTTGGGAACTACACTTTACAGAGGTGGAATTTTTGTTATGGTTCTGGCAAGTGTAATTACGCTCTATGGAATGTATAATGCAAAACAGTATAAAGTCATTAACAGAGAAGTAACGGTAGATAAAAAAGAATCTGAAATTGATGGGCTGAACGCAGTTTTTATTTCAGATGCACACATGGGATGTGCAGTTGGAGCTAAAGAATTACAGGAGATAGTTGATAAGATTAATGCATTAAATCCAGATATTATTTTCCTGGGTGGAGATATGTTTGATGATGGTACAAGTACAGAGTTAAAAGAAAGTGCCACAGAAATCTTAAGTCAGTTACATTCTGAATATGGTACATATTATGTGCTGGGTAATCATGAGTGTTATCTTGGAGATGATGCAGCGCAGGAGGCATATTTTGCAAATGCTGGGATTACTGTAATTGATGACAAGGCTATAACAATTGATAACAAATTTACGATTGTGGGAAGAAAAGATCTGACAGGAGGTAGACAAGAACTTTCAACTGTAATGGAAAATGTTGATACGCAGAAACTTCCGGTCATTATGATCGATCATGAGCCAAAGTTTGGTTATATGAAGGAAGCAGCTGAAATGGGTGTTGATCTGCAGTTTTCAGGTCATACGCACGCCGGTCAGATATTCCCAACTTATATAATTAATCCACTTCACATACAGCCATTTTATGGTGAATTTCATACAGATGGTATGACAACTCTGGTCAGCGCAGGCGTTGGTGCATGGGCAATACCAATCAGGGTAGGCAGTTCCTGTGAAATATTACAGACGCAGATTCATTTTGCAGAATAGAATTATACATAGTATTTCTTAGGGTATATTTTGTTAGACTGTATTTTCTTAGATAGTCTTTTTGGTAGACTATTTTCGTATAGCTTATAATTGCATAGAGTATATTCGTATAGAAATTATTAAGCTATCAATCAGTATATTACCACGCAGTGTAACTGATTAATTAAAACATAGCATGATAAATATGATGATAAAGAATTCAAAGAATGATGAATAATAATTCTTGATTTAGTAAATTACATAACAAAATTAGGAGTTATGAAATGATTTAGAAACATATATAAGTAACCAGGTTTATTTAGGAGGAAAAATTTAAGTGGCAGACTATTCAAAAGAGATAAAAAAAAGAAGAACATTTGCGATTATTTCCCATCCTGATGCAGGTAAAACTACTTTAACAGAAAAGTTCCTGCTCTACGGTGGTGCAATTAATCTTGCTGGTTCTGTAAAAGGTAAAAAGACAGCAAAGCATGCAGTATCTGACTGGATGGAAATTGAAAAAGAAAGAGGTATTTCCGTTACTTCATCAGTATTGCAGTTTAATTATAATGGTAATTGCATTAATATTCTGGATACCCCAGGTCATGAAGATTTCTCAGAGGATACATACAGAACACTGATGGCTGCTGATTCAGCAGTTATGGTTATTGATGCATCCAAGGGTGTTGAAAAACAGACGATTAAATTATTTAAAGTTTGTGTTATGAGACATATCCCAATTTTCACCTTTATAAATAAAATGGATCGTGATGCAAATGACCCATTTGAATTACTGGATGAAATTGAAAATGTACTTGGAATCAGTACATGTCCTGTTAACTGGCCGATAGGATCAGGTAAGGAATTTAAGGGCGTTTATGATCGTAATACAAAAGAAGTGTCGCTCTTTACAGCAGCTATGAATGGACAGAAAGAAGTTGCAACAGAAAATATTTCTCTGAATGATACAGATCAGCTGAAAAGTGAAATTGGTCAGGGATTTTATGATAAACTTTGTGATGATGTAGAGTTACTGGATGGGGCAAGTACAGATTTTGATCTTGAAGAAGTTCAGGCAGGGCAGCTTTCTCCAGTATTTTTTGGATCAGCGCTGACAAACTTTGGTGTAGAAACATTTTTACAGCATTTCCTGAAAATGACGACTCCTCCACTTCCAAGAAATTCAAGTAAGGGAACAATAGATCCATTTACGGAAGATTTCTCTGCATTTGTATTTAAGATTCAGGCGAATATGAATAAAGCACATCGAGACAGAATTGCATTTATGAGAATCTGTTCAGGTAAATTCGAAGCAGGGATGGAAGTATACCATGTACAGGGTGGTAAGAAAATCAGATTATCCCAGCCGCAGCAGATGATGGCACAGGAAAGACATATTGTAACTGAGGCTTATGCAGGTGATATTATCGGTGTATTTGATCCAGGAATCTTTTCTATCGGAGATACGATTTGTGTATCACATGATAAATTTCAGTATGATGGTATTCCAACATTTGCACCAGAGCACTTTGCGCGTGTTCGCCAGGTAGATACAATGAAGAGAAAGCAGTTTGTCAAAGGTGTAACACAGATCGCACAGGAAGGTGCAATCCAGATATTCCAGGAATTCAATGCAGGTTTGGAAGAAATCATTGTTGGTGTAGTTGGTGTTCTTCAGTTCGATGTATTGAAATACAGACTTGAAAATGAATATAATGTTGAAATTCGTCTGGAACCACTGCCTTATGAACACATCAGATGGATCGAAAACAAAGAAGAAATAGATGTAAACAGAATTGTTGGAACTTCTGATATGAAAAAGATTATGGACCTTAAAGGCAATCCATTATTGATCTTTGCAAATAGCTGGAGTGTTAATATGGTTCTGGAAAGAAATGAAGGCCTTAAACTGGCAGAGTTCGGTAAGAATTAAATTGTCTGTTTAGGATAGTTAAATAAAAGCATTTTAAATAGTTATAAGTGAGAAAAAGCTGAAATCATAATTGAGATGATTTTCAGCTTTTTTTATTAACAAAGCAATAGATTATTGCACTTTTTGTTGTATGACAGGATTGCATTTTACTCGAACGTATGTTACTATTTATACAGAACATATGTTTGGAGAAAGGGATAATATGGTATACAGCAATAATTGCAGTTTAATGGATAAGTTAACAATTTTATCAGATGCAGCAAAATATGATGCGGCATGCACTTCAAGTGGTGTAGACAAAAAGAATAATGGGCAGGGGATTGGTAATGCAAAGGCATGTGGAATCTGTCACAGCTTTTCAGCAGATGGCCGCTGTATTTCCTTATTAAAAATTTTATTTACCAATGAATGTATTTTTGACTGCAGATATTGTGTGAACAGAGTTTCCAATGATGTAGTCAGGGCAACATTTACACCAGAAGAAGTGTGCAGTCTGACGATGGAATTTTATAGGAGAAATTATATAGAGGGTCTGTTCTTAAGTTCTGGAATCATCAAAAATCCGGAATATACCATGCAGTTACTACTGGAAACGGTGATGCTGTTGCGAACAAAGTATCATTTCGGTGGATATATTCATTTAAAAGGAATACCAGGGGCACCACAGGAATTGATTGAAATGGCAGGGTGGTATGTCGATCGTATGAGCGTGAATATCGAATTGCCAACAGCGCAAGGACTTCGTTCACTTGCACCTCACAAGACAAGAAAAAATATTCTAACACCAATGAGAATGATACAGAACGGTATTCAGTCCAATAGAATGGCCCGTCTCAACAACAGCACAGATGGAAGGATGAATCAGATACAACAGCGTGTTTATGATAGCGAGAAAGTAAGAAATTCTGCACCTGATTTTCTTAGAGAAAATTTAGAATATACGACAAACGGGAAAAAAATCGCTGATTTGCGGAATGAGAAAATTCATGGAAATGATCAGGAAACGTTTTCTTTTAATGACAAATATAATCAATCAGCAACGAGAAAAAGATCCTACGCATTAACAAGGGGAACGCAGAATGCAACAGAGAAGCGTTTTGTACCGGGTGGACAAAGTACACAGATGATTATTGGAGCAACACCGGAAAGTGATTATCAGATTGTGACGGTGGCAGAAGCACTTTATAGACAATATGACCTGAAAAGAGTATTTTATTCTGCGTTCGTAAATGTAAATCAGGATGAGAGCCTTCCAATGCAGGTAGATGGAAAAGGGGTACCGTTGTTACGGGAACATCGTTTGTATCAGGCTGACTGGCTGCTCCGGTATTATGGATTTCAGTCAGGGGAATTGTTATCAGAGGCAAAACCTAATTTTAACGTATTACTCGACCCGAAGTGCGATTGGGCAGTAAGCCACTTGGAAAACTTTCCAGTGGAAATAAATAGAGCTGATTATTATACTCTATTGAGAGTGCCTGGAATTGGTGTTACATCGGCAAGAAGAATTCTTCATGCAAGAAAGTTTTCCAAGCTTGATTATCCTGATTTAAAAAAGATGGGTGTTGTGTTAAAAAGAGCTTTATACTTTATCACCTGCTCAGGAAAAATGATGTATCAGACTCAAATGAATGAAGACTATATCACTCGGAATTTAATAGATGTTGACAAAAGAAGAACCTTTGAACTGTCAGATCATAACATTTACCAGCAGTTGTCGTTATTTGATGATGGTTATAACATACTTCCTGATCATCAGGAGCAAAGCAGTGTCCTTACTGGACAAATTTAATAAAAGGTATATGTATATGTGTTTGAAATAGTTATGAGTGTAGAAAGGACAGACAGGTGGAGAAGGAAGGTATTGAGAGTAAACAGCAGTACAGGTATGTATGTGAAGATACAGTTGATGCAATTTTTACGGCAATTTATCTGGCATGGGAAAAGGGGACAACAGTAACTTCGATTGAGATAGAAGGAGAGGAAGATACACCTTCCTTTTTTTATCAGTATATTCAGGTGAAGACAGATGCACAGTTAGCCTCAAAAGTTGCCACTTCTATAAGAAAAAAACTATCACTGGAGATTTATACGGCCGTATTTCGAACAGCCTTAAGTAATGAGCATGGAAAAGCAGAATTAATTTATCGTTTTCTTGTTAAAGCATTTCGAGTTGGCCCGCAGATTATTCATCAGTTACAGGATGATGATGTAAATAAAGTTACCGTAATTGGTAGAAAAGTTGGTAGTGAAGCTCACAAGTATCTGGGATTTGTAAGGTTTGAAGAGCGAAATAATGGAATTCTGGTCGCTAGGATCAATCCATTGGCAAATGTTGTCCCATTGATCGCGGATCATTTTCAGGACAGGCTGCACAATGAAAATTGGATCATACTGGATACTGTTCGTAATATTTCGGCAATACACAGTAAAGGACAGAATTATGTTCTGAGTAAGGAAATAACGGAAAATATGTTGCTGGAGATGTCTACTCTATCAGATAAAGAGCAGGAGTATCAGAAACTATGGAAGCAGTTCTTTCATACAATAGCAATTAAGGAAAGAGAAAATACAAAACTTCAGCAGAATATGATGCCACTTCGATACAGAAAATACATGTAGTAATCATTTATTATTTAAGGTATGATAAAGATAGGAAAAAACAGTAGATATAACGGTGGGCATAAAGCGATAAACGTGATATAGAGATTGATATCCAAGCGTTTTTACAAGGCACAAAACTATATTGATTATGGAATATGCAACAAAAAGTTGTGCATATGCAGTTTTCTTGTTATATAGGACTGATTAGAAAGATGATGACTTATGTATGTAGTGAAGGATGGAGCAATTAGAATTTCTGTTAGAAATTTTGTTGAGTTCATATGCAATTCAGGAGATATAGATAATAGAAGATCGTCACTGAGTGATGTGAAGGCGATGCAGGAAGGTGCAAGAATTCATCGTAAAATTCAGAAAGAAATGGGACCAATTTACAAGGCAGAAGTACCTTTGAAGATAGATATTCCTGTGCAGGAAGATAGTATATGGAATTATTCGATTATTCTCGAGGGGCGCGCTGATGGAATAATTGGTGATTTTACTGAAAATGAGGATGGAACCAGAATACCGTTGTCGGATATCACAATCGATGAAATAAAGACTATGAATAAGGACGTGCTCGCCCTTACAGAGCCAATAGAGGTGCATAGAGCACAGGCGATGTGTTATGCCTACATTTTTGCGGTGCAGAATGAATTGGATTATATTCATATTCAGATGACGTATGTAAATTCAGAGACTGAGATGCTCAAGCGGTTTTCTGAGCAAATGAGCTTTGAAGAATTGGACAGGTGGTTCTGGTCAATGATTTCCAGATTTCGTAAATGGACGGATTTTTTATTTACATCCAATCAGGAAAGAACAGAATCTGCCAGAAAGCTGGAATTTCCTTTCTCATATAGAAAGGGGCAAAAAAAAGTAGCTGTAGATGTTTATAGGACTATAGCGAGAGGAAAAACACTTTTTATTGAAGCTCCGACGGGACTTGGAAAAACAATTTCAACAGTTTATCCGGCAGTCAAGGCAGTTGGAGAAGGGATCGGAGATAAGATCTTCTATCTTACAGCAAAGACCATAACACGTTCAGTGGCAGAAGATACATTTGAACTTCTGAGAGATCATGGGCTACAGTTTAGAACTGTCACATTGACTGCAAAGGACAAGATCTGTCCGATGGAAGAGAGGGAGTGCAATCCTGAGGCCTGTAGCAGGGCAAAAGGGCATTTTGACAGAGTAAATGATGCTGTTTATGATATTGTTACGCATGAAGCTTTTATAGATCGTACAACAATTGAACAGTATGCGCAAAAGCATTGCGTATGTCCTTTTGAAATGTCATTGGATATATCCTACTGGTGTGATGGTATTATCTGTGATTATAATTATGTTTTTGATCCAAATGTTAGATTGAGAAGGTTCTTTTCAGATGGTGATCAGGGAGATTATATATTTCTGGTAGATGAAGCCCATAACCTTGTGGACAGGGCAAGGGAAATGTATAGTGCTCAACTCGTAAAGGAAGATTTTCTCATGATGAAGAAGCTTGTAAAGGATCGGGATAAGAGACTTGCCTCTAAGTTGGATAAATGCAATAAAAGTCTGTTGGAATTAAAACGGGAGTGTGAAACGTATTGTGTCGTTGATTCTATCAGCCATTTTATGATGTCATGTGAACGCGTATTTTACGAAATACAGAAATTTTTCGAAAATGAAAAAGCATTTCCACAGATGGATCTTGTTCTTGATTTTTATTTACAATTAAGACATTTTCTCAATATGTATGAAATTCTTGATGATAAATACATTACGTATACAGAGCAGAGGGATGATGGTACGTTTGCATTGAAATTATTATGCGTGGATCCTTCAGGAAATATCAGCACATGTCTTTCGCAGGGGATTGGCACCATATTTTTTTCAGCAACACTACTTCCGGTCAGTTATTATAAAGAAATGCTGACGGGAAACACAGATGACTTTGCAATATATGCAGAAACGCCATTTCAGGAGTCTAAGCGTCGACTTATGATTGCAAATGATGTCAGTAGCAGATATCGAGACAGGACACAGGAATCTTATCATAGAATTAGTATGTATATTAGAACGGTAGTTGCGAAGCATCAGGGTAATTATCTGGTCTTTTTCCCCTCTTATCGTTTTCTGGAATCAGTATGGCAGGAGTTCGAAGAAGATTCGTGTGATGATATTTATGTTTTGAAGCAAAACAGTTCGATGACAGAACAGGAAAGAGAAGACTTTCTAGAGCAGTTTCAGGAGAATTCTCAAAAATCAGTCGTTGGACTGTGTGTTACTGGTGGAGTGTTTTCAGAAGGGATTGACCTAAAATATAACAGGCTGATCGGAGCGATTATCATTGGTACGGGATTACCTATGATCTGTAATGAACGACAGATCCTTCGCTACTTTTTTGATGAAAATGGTAAAAATGGCTATCAGTATGCGTATGTATATCCTGGAATGAATAAAGTGCTTCAGGCTGCGGGAAGAGTCATTAGAACGGAGCAGGATGAGGGCGTGATCGTGCTTTTGGATCAGAGGTTCCTGACAGGAGAATACAGACAGCTCTTTCCGAGGGAGTGGAATCAGTATGCAGTAGTCAGTCAGAATAATATAGAAAACATCCTGGATGATTTCTGGCATAGCAGCAAAGGACTTTCGGTTGATGAAGATGAACAGACTAATGATCAGGATGAAAATCGGATGAGCACAAGATAAGAGTCGGATGAGCACAAGATAAGAATCAGATAAGTACAAGATAAGAATCTGATTTCGCAGAAAAGATTAAAGTAAGAAAAGAAGAAAAACGATTACAAAATAATCTAAAAAGATAATAAGATAATACGAGAAAGATAAAGTTTCAAAACGTAAAAAATGAAATATATAGAATAAAAAATATATAGATAAAATAATAATGCGATTAAAATAATTTAAGCAAAATTATTTAATCAAAAGAATAAAACCAAAAGAATAAAACCAAAAGAATAAAACCAAAAGAATAAATTAAAAGAATAAAACCAAAAGATTAAAATAAAAAACAAGTACAACAAAATAGCAACAAGATAAAAGATAAGAGTATGATAAAAGCAAGATAAGAAAAGAAGTTGTGAAATGAGCGAACTGTAAAATACAAGCAAAGTTAATTTGAAAAGGCCGAAATGAATGAATCAGAGAGCTAAAAGATTGTTATATGGAAAAACGAAAATATAGTGGCAAATAGTTTCTGATTGCATTATAATGAAATGGTAAAATATTGTAGAAAATTGACAGATGCCATGCTTTGAAAATATTAGGTATAGTCTGGTTAACTGTGCATGATTCATAGGGGTGTTATTTATGAACGAAGAGTTTTTAAACGAGGAAACATTAAAAAAGAATGGGTATGAACCTTTTCAGATCCTTGAAATTAATAAGGGACTTAAGAGTGGAATAGACGTCAGCGTCTATGCAAAAAAAGCATTTAGTGCTCCTCAGATGAAGGCGGTCAGAAAAGGCCTTGAGGAGGGTCTGGATGCACGATTATATGCCAAAGAAGAGTACGATTATTTACAGATGAATGAAATCATGCTGGGCCTAAAAAATGGAATTGATGTTAGTCTGTATGCGCAGGCATCATATGATTACAGGTTCATGCGTGAAATGAGAAAATCACTGGAAGAAAATCTTGACATTGAGCAGTATGGTAATACGGAGCATACATTTGCGCCTAGCGTACACAGGCAGCTTAGAAAGGCAACTAAAGATTCAATTGATATATCATTTTTTGCATCCGAAGGCTTTGATGAATATCAGCTGAATCAGATCAGACTTGGTATTAAGCACTGCATCGATATTGTTCCATATCTGCATCTGGAATATTCTGCGGAGCAGATGGAACAGATCAGACTTGGGCTGGAAAGTGGGATTGATACAACATTATTCGCAATGCCAGGTTTTGCACCTGCCCAGATGGAACAGGTCAGACTTGGATTGGAAGAAGGAATCGATGTAAAGTCATATGCAGATCCATTTGTTGAGGCATATGAGATGATGGATGTTCGCCGAAAGCTGCTAAATAGGGAGAAAAAGACAGACGAAATTGAACTGGATGAAAAGCAGAGTGAACAGATTTTACTGGGTATGGTTTCTGATGTAGATATAGATATTTATGCAGATCCGAAATATACAGGGGAACAAATGGAACAGATTCGACTGGGACTTGAATCTGGAATCGATGTAGAAGAATTTCTGGATTCTACCAAAGATGCCAATGAGATGAAAATGCTGAGAATTTCAATTGAAAAGGCTGAAAAAGATAAGTAGTGAATCGAGAAACACAATTGGAGATAGCGTCTGAGAAACGCATTGGAGAAACAGGTAATGGAGAAGTAAAGGAAATTAATTAAGAAAGCAGGAGTCTATATGGATATTTCGGGATTGCAGGAAGAAATGGATTATAGTGCGAGAGGAAAATATATTCGTATTAATATTTCCCAGGATCATATGGAAGCTACCATGTTTTTAAGTACACCTAATGAGGATGAGACATATACGTTAGATGAAATAAAAACTGCGTTGCGGGATAATGAAGTAAAGATGGGAATTATTGAGGGAAAGATCGAAGATATGATCAAAAATCAGATTTATGAAACAGCGGTACTGATTGCAGAAGGAAAGCAGGCTGAAAATGGTAAGGACGGATCCTATGAGTATCCAATGAAGTCCAAAGTTGAGTTTAAACCCAAAGTCCTTCCTGATGGATCGGTGGATTATCTGAATGTGCAGATGTTTGAGATGGTACAGCAGGGGGATGTTGTTGCCATTTACACACCACCTACCAATGGTGTGTTCGGGTTTGATGTAAGCGGTAAATTAAAAGTTCCAAAACCAGGTAGACCAATGATGGTCTTACGAGGCAGAGGTTTTGTTGTTTCAGATGATAAAACAACATATACAGCAAACACAAAAGGAAAAATTGAATACAGAAATGGTGAGATTATTATCAACGACGTATATGAAGTCAATACAGATGTTGATTTTTCTCATGGAAATATTGATTTCGATGGAGACGTACAGATTAAGGGAAATGTTGTTTCCGGAATTAGTATTACAGCAAGTGGAAATGTTTTAATAGACGGACATGTTGGCGGCGCATCAATTAAAGCTGGTAAGGATATTATTCTGAGTGAAGGTGTTCAGGCCAAAGGATGTGGAAGAATTGAGGCACAGGGAAATATTTCAGCTAAATTCTTTGAAAATGCTAAAGTTCGTGCAAAAGGAGAAATAAAAGCAAGTTATATCCTGAATAGTGATGTTTATTCAGAATCCAAGATTACGGTCGAAGGCAGAAAGGCTACGATTCTTGGAGGTAATGTACACGGTGTTAAGGGAATTGAAACATATAACTGTGGAAATGAAGCATATATGATTACCAATGTCGCTACAGGAGTTACGAAAGAGATTACAGCATCTTATAATAAGTTGCTGGCAGATATCAAAGCAGTAGACAAAGAAGTAAAGCTTCTGACAGAAGCTATGGATAAATTAAATAAATTAAAGGCGTATAAGCCAGAAGCGGTCAATCAGGAAAATTATACAAGAGTATTCCAGGCGAAAGTAATCAAAACGGCACAGAGAAGCAAACTGGAAGAACAGCGCAGGGCTATGTATGATCTGATTTGTACTTCAAACAGCTCGGAAATTGTGATACATAATGTTTTTTATCCGAACGTAAGGATATTTATCAATGGAATTATTTATGAATCACAGGTCGCAACCAAAGAAGTTGCTGTAAGAAAATTCAATGATGAGATTGTGGTGAGAGGTTTAGACGACAACCAAGGAGCGTAGACATGATACAGGAAGTAGTAACGTTAGAAATGCCAGTTGACGAAAAGATTGTAATTCAGAAGAACAGACTGGAACCAGAACAGTGCAATGGAAAAGAAAAAAGGGTTTCTCTGGTAACAGGAATTCATGGTGATGAACTGGATGGGCAGTATGTATATTATGAAGTGATTCGCAGGGTAAAGGAACACCCAGAAAGACTAAAGGGAATCATCGACATTTATCCATGTGTCAATCCACTTGGCGTGGATACTGGAACCAGAGGAATTCCAATGTTCGATCTGGACATGAACAGTGTGTTTCCTGGGGATAAGCATGGTGCAATGGCAGAATACGTTGCAGCGGGACTTGTAAATGATATTATTGGAAGCGATATTTGTATAGATCTGCATTCTAGTAATGTGTTTGTCAAAGAAGCACCGCAGGTAAGAATCAATGAAAATGCAGCAGATAAACTCTTACCCTACGCCAAAATGCTCAATGCCGATTTTATCTGGATCTACTCTTCGATTACAGTATTAGATGCAACACTTGCATATAGTCTGAACAGCATGAGTGTTCCGACACTCGTTGTGGAAATGGGAGTCGGACTGCGTATTACAAATCGTTACTGCAGACAGCTGATAGATGGAGTTTTTAATCTTCTGATTGAAATGGGTATTTGGGACGAGGAAAAACCTAAAATCAAAGAATCAATTGTTTCAACAGAAGGGGAAGTGGAATTTTTTCATGCAGAAGAATCTGGGATCTTTATATCTCAGATCGATGATCTTGGAATGGTCAAAAAGGGGCAGAGAATTGGAGAGGTAATTGAACCGATCGAAGGAAAAGTGCTACAGACAATCAACTCGCCATATGATGGGATCATATTTACGATCAGAGAAAATCCAGTGGTCTATAAAGGCGCATTACTGGCACGAGTACATAGCGGAAAACCGGATAAACCAGTACAAAGCGTAAAGATGTAATAGAAGAAAAAAAGTTATTATACAGGAATCAGGAAGTCTTAGGAGCAGGCAGGAAGGAAAGTTATGACAAAGGAAGTAATCTATTCATTGAAAGCATTATATCGGGAGGATTTTGAAATCGTAGGCTACCGGTTCGGTCATGGAGATAAGTCTGCCTGCATCGTTGGGGCGATGCGGGGAAATGAAAGACAGCAGCTTTATATCTGTTCCCAGCTGGTAAAAATATTAAAACAGTTGGAAGAACATGGTGCGATTTCTCATGGCCACGAAATTCTGGTGGTGCCGTCGGTCAATCACTATTCGATGAATGTAGAAAAACGATTCTGGGCAATCGATAATGTGGATATTAACAGAGTATTTCCCGGCCAGGAGCAGGGGGATACCACAAAACAGATTGCTTCCGCACTGTTTGAACGGGTCAGAGGCTACAATTATGGAATTCAATTCGCAAGTTTTTATATGCCTGGAGACTTTATTCCGCATGTCAGAATGATGGAGACCGGATACCAGAGTCCAAGTCTTGCTAATCTTTTTGGCCTGCAGTATGTAGTCATTAGAAAGCCGAAGCCGGTCGATACAGCAACATTAAATTATAACTGGCAGATGAATGGCACAAATGCTTTTTCAATATATACGAACAGTACAGATCTAGTTGATGAAAAATCAGCCCGTCAGGCAATTTCATCAGTTCTGCGTTTCCTGACAAGAATGGGGATTCTGAAATATAATAATCATAGTGGTTATATTGCCAGTGTGATCAAGGAAGAGGATCTGAAAGTTGTTCAATCGGATAAGGCTGGATTCTATCGAAGATATAAAGAACCTGGTGATCCTGTATTTCACGGTGATTTGATCGCTGAAATTCTGGATCCTTATGAAGGATATGTGAAAGGGCAGATCTTTTCGCCAACAGACGGTATTGTATTTTTTGCGCATACATCGCCAATGGTCATGGAAAATGCGGTCATTTATAAAATAATTCGCAGAATGCATGAATAAATTTAAATTATTAATTGTGCAATCACTATGAAATGTGTTACTATAGTAAATGTTCTTGAATTTTTTGAAAATTTTTCGTATATTTTCAAAAGATTTGTAATACTATAGCGAAATTCAATAACTATCGAGTAGATAAAGTTGAATTGATGTAGCACAGCTACGTTAAAAATTTAATACAATCTGGAGGTTAATATGAGTGGCGTAAGACGAGTGTTTGTTGAGAAGAAGACACCATTTGCTGTTAAAGCAAAAGAATTAAGAGGAGAGATCAGCAGTTATCTGGGAATCAAGACGATATCTGATGTCAGGGTCCTGATCAGATATGATATTGAAAATCTGTCCGGAGAGACATATGAGAAAGCTCTTACAACAGTATTTTCTGAACCACCTGTAGATAATGTCTATGAAATGACATTTGATACAAAGGCTGATGATTTTGTTTTTGCAGTAGAATTTTTACCTGGACAGTTTGACCAGCGTGCGGATTCAGCAGTACAGTGCGTAAAGTTCCTGAATGAAAATGAAAATCCGGTCATTAAGTCAGCTGTTACCTATGTTGTTACTGGTAAATTAACTGAGGATGAAAAAGAAAAGATCAAAAATCACTGTATCAATCCTGTTGATTCAAGAGAAGCTGCAAAAGATGTTCCAGAGACATTGGTTGCAGAATACGAAGAACCAGCAGACGTAATCATATTTAACAATTTCAAAGATATGTCAGAAGACGAGTTGAATGAATTATATTCATCACTTGGACTTGCAATGACATTCAAGGATTTCCTTCATATTCAGAATTATTTTAGAAATGAAGAAAAAAGAGATCCATCTATGACAGAAATTCGCGTTCTTGACACTTACTGGTCAGACCACTGTCGTCATACAACATTCTCAACAGAACTAAAAGACGTTACATTTGAAGAAGGATTCTATAAAGAAGTCATGGAATCTACATATAAGAAATATCTTGCAGACCGTGATGAAATCTTTAAAGGAAGAGAAGATAAATTTGTCTGCCTGATGGATCTTGCTCTTATGGCAATGCGTAAACTGAAAAAAGAAGGAAAGCTTGCTGATCAGGAAGAATCAGATGAAATCAATGCCTGCAGTATTGTTGTTCCAGTTGAAGTTGACGGTGTGGAAGAAGAATGGCTTGTTAACTTTAAGAACGAAACTCATAACCATCCAACAGAAATAGAACCATTTGGTGGTGCAGCTACCTGTCTTGGTGGTGCAATCAGAGATCCATTGTCAGGAAGAACTTATGTATATCAGGCAATGCGTATTACTGGTGCTGCAGATCCGACAAGACCGATGTCTGAAACATTACATGGTAAACTGCCACAAAAGAAACTTGTTCGCAGTGCTGCAAACGGATATAGTTCATATGGTAACCAGATTGGTCTTGCAACTGGCTATGTAAAAGAAATCTATCATCCTGATTATGTGGCAAAAAGAATGGAAATCGGTGCCGTAATGGGTGCTGCTCCAAGAAGAGCTGTTATCAGAGAAACATCTGATCCAGGAGATATTATTATTTTACTTGGCGGAGAAACAGGCCGTGACGGCTGTGGTGGTGCAACAGGTTCCTCTAAAGTTCATACAGAAGAATCCATTGAAACATGTGGAGCTGAAGTTCAGAAGGGAAATGCGCCAACAGAAAGAAAAATCCAGAGATTATTCAGAAGAGAAGAAGTTAGCAAACTGATCAAAAAGTGTAATGACTTTGGCGCAGGCGGTGTATCCGTTGCGATTGGTGAATTAGCAGATGGTCTGAAGATCTCTCTTGATAAAGTACCTAAAAAATATGCCGGTCTTGATGGTACAGAAATTGCAATTTCTGAATCACAGGAACGTATGGCTGTTGTAATTGATCCAAAGGATGTAAAACAATTCCTTGCTTATGCAGCAGAAGAAAATCTGGAAGCTACTGAAGTTGCAATTGTAACAGAGTCTCCAAGACTTGTTTTAGAGTGGAGAGGAAAAGAAATCGTAAATCTGTCCAGAGCATTTTTGGATACAAACGGTGCACATCAGGAGACAACTGTTCGTGTTGATGTCCCTGAAAAAGAGCAGAATATGTTTGTAAAACCTGAAGTGAAAGATGTCAGAGACAAATGGATGACAACTCTTGCAGATCTGAACCAGTGTTCACAGAAAGGACTTGTGGAAAGATTTGATGGATCAATCGGAGCTGGATCTGTATTTATGCCATACGGTGGAAAATATCAGCTGACCGAAGTACAGACTATGGTTGCAAAATTGCCAGTCCTGAAAGGAAAATGTGATACTGTTACAATGATGAGTTATGGATTTGATCCATATCTTTCAAAATGGAGCCCATACCATGGTGCAATGTATGCAATCGTGGATTCTGTTGCTAAGATCGTGGCAGCAGGCGGTGATTTTAGTAAGATCAGATTTACATTCCAGGAATATTTCAGAAGAATGACAGAAGATCCATCTCGTTGGAGCCAGCCATTTGCTGCACTTCTTGGTGCATATGATGCACAGCTTGGATTTGGTCTTCCATCAATCGGTGGTAAGGATAGTATGTCTGGTACATTTGAAGATATCGATGTTCCACCTACACTTGTATCTTTTGCAGTTGATGTTGCAAAAGAGCAGGATATTATCACTCCTGAACTTAAGAAAGCAGGCAATGTTCTTGTTAGATTTGATATTGCAAAAGATAATTATGATGTTCCAGACTATGAACAGATCAAGAAACTTTATACAGCGCTGCATACTATGATTCAGAATAAGACAGTTGTATCTGCCTACGTTCTGGAAGCAAAAGGTCTTGTACCAGCATTATGTAAGATGGCATTTGGTAATAAAATGGGATTTGTAATTGATCATTCAGTTGCAAAAGAAGATCTGTTTGCTCCAGCTTTTGGCTGTATCGTAGCAGAAGTTCCAGCTGATGAACTTCAAAATATTACAGTTGCATATACAAAAGTCGGCGAAGTAACTGGAGATGCAAAATTCCAGTATGAAGATGTTACAATTACTGTAGAAGAAGCACTGAATACATGGAAAGCACCACTTGAAAAGGTATTCCCAACAAAGGCTGTCGAAGATACAACAGCAATTGAAACGAAACTTTATAATGCAGATAGCATTCATATCTGCAAGCATAAAGTTGCAAGACCAACTGTATTTATTCCAGTATTCCCAGGTACGAACTGTGAATATGACAGTACTAAGGCATTTGAAAGAGCCGGCGCAGATGTCATTGTCAAAGTATTTAAGAACCTTGATGCACAGGGAATCAGAGAGTCGGTTGAAGAATTTGAGAAAGCAATTGGACAGTCACAGATCATTATGTTCCCAGGAGGTTTCTCAGCTGGTGATGAACCAGATGGTTCCGCAAAATTCTTTGCTACTGCATTTAGAAATGCAAAGATTAAAGAGGCAGTTGAAAAACTTCTGAATGAGAGAGATGGACTTGCACTTGGTATCTGTAATGGCTTCCAGGCACTCATTAAACTCGGTCTTGTACCAAATGGTGATATTGTTGGCCAGAATGCAGATGCACCTACATTAACTTATAATACGATTAACAGACATATATCTAAGATGGTCTATACAAAAGTAGTAACAAATAAATCCCCATGGTTACAGGAGGCAAAACTCGGAGGCGTTTACTGTAATCCAGCATCTCATGGTGAAGGACGTTTTGTTGCATCAGATAAATGGATCAAGAAATTATTTGAAAATGGACAGGTTGCCACACAGTACTGTGATCCTGAAGGAAATATTTCGATGGATGAAGAATGGAATGTCAACGGATCCTATATGGCAATTGAAGGTATCACAAGTCCTGATGGAAGATGTCTTGGTAAGATGGCCCATTCAGAAAGACGTGGAGATTCTGTTGCAATCAATATTTATGGAGAACAGGATCTTAAGATCTTTGAATCAGGCGTGAAGTATTTTAAATAATAGAAAAGTTATTATTCCAGGGCACTTCACTTTTCCCTTAAAAGGCAATCAAGCCTTCCGCGGAGAATTGAAAGACAGCTATGGATAATAAGAAAATAACGTGTTTTATAGACCTTGTAGAAGGGAAGAAATTCCTTTCTATGAGGTCTCCTTTTATTTGGAATTACTTGAAAAATGCACAGTAGTGAGAATATAATTATTCTATAATTCACTAAAAAATTAACATTTATTTTATAGGGGAGCGGGGGCAATTATGAGAAATGAAAAAGAAATATATGAATTAATTTTAAATGTTGCAAAAGATGACCAAAGAATTATGGCGGTTTACATGAATGGGTCCAGAACAAATGAACATGCGGATAAGGATATTTTTCAGGATTATGATATTGTATATGTTGTTGATGAAACGGAGAGCTTTATCAAAGATAAAGAGTGGCTGAAACATTTTGGAAATGTTATGTATATGCAGTATCCGGATGAAAATCCTAATTATAGATCTGATAAGTCGAACATGTATGGCTGGCTGGTTCAATTTGATGATGGAGTACGGATGGACATCCATGTAGAAACATTTATCCATGCAAAAAATAACATTCTAAAAGATAAATTGTGCAGGATCCTGCTGGACAAGAATCATAGGTTACCTGAAATAAAGAAGGCTACGGATGAACAATACTGGATCAAAATGCCAAGTCAGGAGCAGTACCATGCGTGTTGTAATGAATTCTGGTGGTGCAGCAATAATATCGCCAAGGGATTATGGAGAGAAGAGATTCCATATGTCCAGGATATAACCAATTATGTGGTTCGAAAACAACTGGAGAAAATGCTCTCATGGAAAGTCGGGGTTAAGACGGACTTTCGCGTTTCTGTTGGTAAATCAGCAAAATATATGTATCGATGGCTGACGAGTGAAGAGTATGATAGATATTTGTCCACCTATTTTGATTCAGATATCTGTAAAGCATGGAAGGCGATAGAGGTGATGTGTGATCTGTTTGAGGAAACGGCGCGCTGGGTTTCTGAGCAAACCGGATATCGATATAATGAAAAGGAAGCAAATGCTGCCAGAAAGTTTCTTGCACATGTACGTGATTTACCTAAAGATGCTGCAGAAATTTACTGATGATTTGATAAGGATCCTTATTTTTGAAAGGTGATAGTATCTGTATTTAATAAGAATTAATTTCGATGTCCACGAAGCAAATAAATAAAGGGCTGTGAGAATG
>CAJMQE010000033.1 GCA_905215405.1 uncultured bacterium | reverse complement strand
AATATCGCAAACGATACTAACTTCTCTTTGAATCCTTAACTTAACAACATTGAGGTCATTGTGGCAGGCTTTTATAGACTTAATCCTTTATAGACTTAATCCTTTATAGACTTAATCCATTATAGACTTAACCCTTTTTAGACTTAATCCTACTTAGACTTAATCCTTTTTTAAACTTTAACCATTACTTTAACTATTAAAGGCTTTAACTATTATATGCTTTAACTATTATAAGCCTTAGCTATTATAGACTTTAACTATTATAAACTTTAACTATCATAGACTTTAACCATTATAGACTTTACAGAGATAGCCTTTTAATAATGGTATTATATATCGTTATTTTACAGATGCTTTTCTTCATCCAATTCCAAATTTTCAATACTCTGCATTGCAATTGCCGCGGATATGCCAGATTCACCTTTCTTTTCGAGCGCAAGCTTGTTTTCTTCAATCACTTTATGTTCGATTTTATTTCTGATTTTCTGCATACGCATATCAGATTCATAAATTGTTTCGGCACATTTTGTAAGTTCTTCTACGATTTCAGGCATTTCATCATCGCCAAATTTCTTATAGTGAATCTGGTGCTCCAGACTCGCCCAGAAATTCATTGCAATGGTTCTGATCTGCACCTCTACCTTCATATAATGTTTTTTATCCGAAAGAAAGATCGGGACTTTGACAACATAATGTAGACTTCTGTACCCATTCTCTTTTGGATTCTGAATATAATCTTTTTTGACAACAACTTCAATATCATCCTGTGTGATCAGCATATTCGCAACCTGATAAATATCGTCAATAAACGGACATACCACACGTACCCCTGCAACATCGTCAATATTTTGTAAAATAGAGTCTATCGTAAATGGAAAACCTCTTTTATGCATTTTGTTCATTAAACTGATTGGTGACTTGACTCTGGAACGTATACTGTCAATTGGATTTCTCTGACTCCTTGTCTTGAACTCATCATTCAGAACTTCCAGTTTCGTCTGAACTTCACGAATTGCGCACCGGTACATCATCATCAATTCCTGAAACTGCATATTCTGTTCCAAAAACTGTTCTATTTCACCGGGATTCTGTTTGATATTTTCCAGCAGATTATCCCTTAATAATTCATATTTTTTATCTTCTGTCATAATAACCTCCCTGATTCATAGCTGTCAAATTCTCCTCGCCCCTATATCAGTTCAAGAAAACCGCATAAAACTCCACGTTTTCCATGACTGGCACGATGTGAAAATAGAAGTTCAGGATTACAACATGTGCATAAATCTGTTACATGTATATTTTCTCTCTTCATACCAGCTTCCAGCATATTGTATACATTTGCCTGATGAAGATCCAACTGATATTTTCCATTTCCTTTCTCATCCAAAATATCCTGTGCCTGCTCGGTGTTATAAGCTTTTTTAAATTCATCAGCAACATCTTCGCTGACCTCATAACAGTCTTTGCAGATACTAGGTCCAATAACACCGATTAGATCGGCCGGATTGCTTCCGTAATTTTCCTGCATTTTCTTTACCGTATTGACAGCGATCTTTCCAACCGTACCACGCCATCCTGAATGAGACAGACCAATACATTTTCTGACAGGATCCACAAAGAACAATGGAACGCAGTCTGCATGAGCTGTAACCAGACAAACGCCTGGTTCATTGGTAATTAAGCCATCGATATCATCAAAATCCCTTTTTTCTGTAATGCCCATGCCACATCTGTCTGACCCGACCTTCAATACATTAGTAGTATGTGTCTGTTTCGCTGCCACCATACGAGTCGTACTTGTACCAAGTTCTTCAGCAATCAGTTCATAATTCTTCATTACTTTCTGATCATCATCTCCTCTGTTAAAACTCAGATTCATGGAAGCGTAAATTCCTGAACTGATTCCACCAAGACGTGTAGAAAATCCATGTCTGATAAATGGGAACTCTTCAAGGGCATCAAAACGAATCATTGGAACTTTGTCCTCGCAATTTAATGATGACATTCTTTCTTTATGATCTATATATTTAATTTTCATATTACTGATTACTCTCTTTCTGTTATTCATTTTCTTTCTACGCAGTGTATCCTGCCCAATGCTTAGCTTTGCCATAAATATACCTGTACAAAGCTCTGTTTAATGCAAATTTACCGATCCAAAGCTATACAAAATCTTAACGTGCATAAGCAAAAGTATGTCGCACCAGCTGTTAGAAAGCATCTTTTATGACCATGATATTTCTGTCAGTAATTCCAACCGCATCAAAGCGACACCGAACACAATCTCTGATCTGATGCTCCATAATATAATATTGCGCAACTTTTCTAATTGTCTGCTGTTTATGTGTGGTTATTGCCGCAAAGGGGCTGCCACAAAAACTATTCTTTCTATATTTGACCTCAATAAAAACGAGGTATCCATTCTGCCTGGCAATTATATCAATCTCTCCAAGAAAGCACCTGTAATTTCTGGTTATAATCTGATACCCCTGATCCATCAGATATTTGACTGCCATATTCTCACCTTGTGTGCCTGTCTTTCTATTATTTCCCTTTCGCCTGTCGAACTGTCCCATCGCATGATTGTCTACACTATCTGTCACCCAGTTTTCCCCTTAATTTATCTAAGTCATCTACGAATACAAGGATTTCTGCAACGACATTATATAATTCCGGAGGTATCATATCACCAATTTCCAATTTAGATAATGTCCTGGCCAGTTTATCATCCTGATACACCGGCACATCCGCTTCTTTCGCTTTTTCTATAATCTTATCTGCAATTAACCCTCTGCCGCTGGCGATTATTTTAGGTGCCTGCATTCCAGATTCATAAGAAAGTGCAACAGAAACTTTTGAGCGTTCTGGTCGTTCTTTATTCTCTATCTGTTGTTTTCTAACCTCTGCCAAATAAGTACTACCTTTCTTTCATAAAATGCTATCTGCGTCTTTTGTTCCTGATAGCCTTTTTTCCTGTCAAGTTACTATTAAAAAATCTTTCACACTTTGTATTGCATTCTTAAAGCAACCATAATTCTGTCTGCCTTTATTGACCATATAACGATCCACGATTGCCTGTAAGCAAGTATCTCTAATTAAATATCCTATACTTATATTTTACCACATTTTATGGAAAAGTTAAGCCTGCATCTTCCTATTATGCTTTTCGATCGAACAGGTATTGCGTAATCGGCTTTCTATCTGTATCACGGTCAAGAAAATCTTCCACAAAATCCACTTTTCCATTTTCCTTATCCTGTACTTTACCCTCAAACTTTACCTGATATCCCATATCTTCCAGTCGCTGGTTGAGCTGCTCAATATGCTGCTCGACAAAATCAAGCATCTCCTCACTTTCAAGACAAAAGTTCGTGGACACATTTTTACCTGCAAGTTTCACATAGATATCAATCGGCCCTAAATGATCCATATCAAGATGGAGCAAAGCACTAATATTATCTTTCTTTTGTGCCAGCTTCTTTTTATCTGTGAACACGTATAGCTCTCCGTTTGCATTGCTCTGTGAAAATTTTACCGGCAACTGAATATATGTCATATTACGATTCAGATCATTCATAAATTCCACATTATTTTTGATTGTATCCAGATTTTTCGATAAATTCGTACTCTTAGTCGTATCTGCATCGGAAACCGCCTCGGAAAGACGATTGATATTCTCTTTCAGATTTTTATAAAATTCTTGAATTCCTTCCTCTTCCTTTAGAGTCTGTGGATTTATCATCATCCGGTCACGTACAAGTGCTTTCGTCAATTGTTCCATTTCTTTGGACGAAAACAGATCGGATAATTGTTCATTATTAAGAGACGGATTCTCTTTTAACAATTCATTGATGTTCTTAAGTAGCTCTCCGACTGTCATTGTTCCATTCTTGAGCTGTTCGCCAAATTTTGAAACAGCTTCCTTACCAAATGTATCTGTCAGAGAATTTAGCAATTGTTCACGCTCGGCCTGTGGAATTGATGTTGCAATAGGTTCACTTCCTGCATTCTTGGCATTATCTGCTATATTCTGCGCATTCTCTGCATCATTCTTTACCGAGACGCTCCCATCTTCTGTTTTCACTAATGATTCATTTTCTGGATAAAATATATTCTGTAGCTGGCTTGTAAACGATAACACTCCATCACTGCCCTTGTTCTGTGCAAGTTCTGACATAAGCTGACTTAGATCGGAACCGGTCTGTGTAAGTTCGCCTGTAATACTGTGCTCATAATTTTTATAAGCCTCAAACTGTGTAATATTTTCCTGTGTAACCGGAATATCCAGTTTTGTAAGTCTGACCAAGGTATCCACTCCCGCTTCCGGAAATTTTACAGCATTTCTGACCAAACCGAGGACTGTCTCATTATTTACAGCCATTTTCTGCGTCAACAATTCATTTACGATTGCAATATTCTTATCTGTTGCAGGCAGATCAGAAGAATCCAGCACTCTGTTGATCAATTCCGCCTGTTGTGCATCTGTTTCCATTGGACGAATAGAGATCTGCGTTCCTGTATTTTCATTGATCTGAAATGTAACATTCTGTCCAAGCTGTACCTGTGCATTTGCAAGTAATGTTGCCGGAATGCTCACACCATTTCCCATGGTCAGTGTTACCGTATTTCCGTTCATTGCAGTGACTTCTCCAGTAAATACCTCTCCTGCAAGCATGTTCTGCAACACCTGTAATCCAGCTTGTGTTGTGCCCGATGTCTGTGTCTGCCCAGACTGTGTCCCAACACTTGCAGATATATTTTCACTTGCTGCATCAGAACTCACATTTGCAGACATCTGTCCTGCATTATATGAAGTTGTTCCATTTATATTATAAAACATCATCGATCACTCTTCTTTGGCTTTAATCTATTATTCCTTAACAAAATTCTTAATAAATGTGTGTCTGTGAATTGGACATGGTCCAATCTCTTTTAATGCCTGAATATGCACAGCTGTTCCATATCCTTTGTTCTTCTCAAATGCATACTCTGGAAAAAGCTTGCTATACTCGACCATCATGCGGTCTCTTGTTACCTTTGCAATGATACTTGCAGCACCAATCGTGATGCTCTTCGCATCTCCTTTAATAATAGGGACTTGCATGATATCGACCAATGGAATCGTCACAGCATCATTTAATAGTATATCGGGTGTAACGCTTAATTTCTGAATAGCTTCCCTCATCGCTTCATAAGTAGCCTGTAAGATGTTAATTTCATCAATCCGCTGTGGAGATACAATTCCAATTGCAGTACTTACCGCCTTCTCCTGAATTATATCAAAGAGTTCGTCCCTCTTCTTTTCACTGAGTTTCTTAGAATCATTAATATATAAAATATCACAGTCCTTCGGCAGAATGACCGCACCTGCAACTACAGGACCAGCAAGGGGGCCTCTCCCCACTTCATCAATTCCACAGATATACTGACAATAATCATATTCTTTTTCAAACTTTTTCAGTGCTTCTGTTCTCTCTATTTCCTTTTGCAGTTTTTCTGCCTTTTTTCGCTCTCTCTCTTCCTTGGTGCTCATGCTCTCTCCTTGCGTCTCTGTTTATTTACTAGAACCAGGTTCTTTGTCCTTTATTTAGGTATCAGAAATCCCTGCAAATTTCTTTACAGGGATTTTTGATTACTATATTATATTTAATTAACCTACGTTACACACGGCAAATGCTTTAAGATATCTTTTCTTTATTCTTCTGTATCTGCTGTTTCTGGCATCTCCAGTGTGATTCTACCAACTTTTCCACTTCTAAAATCATCTACAAAAAGTGCTGCAGCTTTATCAAAATCAAGTTCTCCGCCCTTCTTGATACAAGCACGTCTTTCTGCTATCTGTTCCAGCATTTTTAACTCATCGTCACTTTCCTCAATATCATATTTATGATTCAGTAACCCTGAAAAATGAGCAGAAATGTATTTTAAAAGTTCTGTTGCTATTTCTGTTACATTTAACACTTCATCATTCATTGAGCCGATCATCGCAAGACGAAGCCCAACTTCCTGGTTATCAAATTTAGGCCAGAGAATACCTGGAGTGTCAAGAAGTTCAACATTCTTATTCAGTCTGATCCACTGTTTTCCCTTTGTTACACCAGGCTTATTCCCGGTCTTTGTACAGGCTTTTCCTGCCAGTGCATTGATAAATGTAGATTTTCCTACATTAGGAATTCCAACTACCATTGCACGTACAGGTCTGTTTAAAATACCTCTGCGGCGGTCACGTTCGATTTTTTCTTTACATGCCTCTGCAATGATTCCATTAATAGATTTGATTCCAGTTCCCTTTTTGGAATTGATCTTAACTACATAACAACCTTGATTTTTAAAATATTCAGCCCAAAGGTCATTTGCTTTTTCAGAAGCAAGATCAGATTTGTTTAATAGAACAATTCTTGACTTATTTTTTGCAAGGTCGTCAATATCCGGATTTCTACTACTCAGTGGAATCCTTGCGTCTACAAGCTCAATCACCAGGTCAATCAGTTTAATATTTTCCTGCATCATCCTTTTTGCCTTGGTCATATGTCCTGGATACCATTGAAAATTCATCGTTTTTCCTCCATTTATCTCATATCACGTTCTCGTGATCGCATTTTTATCTTTATCAGAAGATCAGTTTAAAATTCTTAACCGGTGCTACGACCAGCCAAGGAGTTCCTATAATATCTTCTTTCTTGACTGTACCGATATTAGAGAATCTACTGTCTTCACTATTATTTCTGTTATCACCAAGTACAAAATACTCATCATCACCTAATGTAACAGCATCTGCAGCGAGTCCAGCTGTAATAATATTTTCATCAGAAATATCATTTGTCAGCGGACTGCCATTTATGTAAACTTTACCGTCTTTGATCTGAACCGTTTCACCCGGCAGACCGATTACACGCTTGATGTATGTCTTAGAGGAGCTGACTCCTGAAGACTCAAATGCGATAATATCGTATCTGGATGGTGATGTTACAGCAAATCTTAAATGATTGATCAAAACGGTATCGCCATTTTCCAAAGTTGAATTCATGGAATTACCATATATTTTTGTTTTTGAACAGGTATAATTTGTCAACACGATCGCCAGACAAATTACGATTACAATATCTGCTATGTATTTGCACGTCTTCTGTAATCCGACATTTTCTTTGTATCTTCTATGAAATGTTACCATATCACTCAAATTCCTCCATTCCTGATCTTAACAGGCTATCTACAAGCAATCGTAACGCTTTTCCAAAGTATATCCTATGCAGTTATACGAATAAAAATGATCTGCTTTTGTATAAAAAAGGGACAGATACGCAATGTACTTGTCCCTTTTGCCGACCATAAAAATGCTAAAAAAATTATCTAACTAATTCTTTAACTTTAGCTTTCTTACCAGTTCTGTTTCTTAAGTAGTTAAGTTTAGCTCTTCTTACTTTACCTAATCTGATTACTTCAACTTTTTCTACGATTGGGGAATGAAGTGGCCATGTCTTTTCAACGCCTACGCCGTTAGAGTTCTTTCTAACTGTAAATGTTGAACGAACGCCTGTACCCTGCTGTTTGATAACAGTTCCTTCGAATACCTGAGTTCTTTCACGGTTTCCTTCTTTAATCTTAGCATAAACTTTAACTGTATCTCCTGTGTTAAACTTTGGAGCTTCAGCCTTTAACTGTGCATCTTCAATGCTTTTAATAATATCACTCATTATGGTGACCTCCTTAATATTTGGATGTTCTTAATACAATAAATGTAGCAGAGGACCATCTCTTTTTCACAATTATTAACTTTATCATATACCGACATTTATTGCAAGCCTTTTTACAGATTTACATAATGCGGTATTTTTTTCATAAACTACTGAAAAAATGTTATTTTATCAGAAATTTACCTGCGGACTAATCCAGAAGACCTTTCATAATATGAACTTTTATAAAGCCTTCATCTGGATTTTTCTCCAAAATACACTGTGGAATGGACGGTAACAGCACTTCTCTGCCATCATTCATTTTCACAACATATACGTCATTTGCGCCAGTCTGAAGAATGTCTGTAAGTACGCCAAAATCTTCACCTTCATCAGTAATGACCTTAAGGCCGATCAGATCACAGATAAAGAATTCGCCCTTCTTCAATTTTACTGCATTATCTCTTGTTACGAGAAGATCATGTTTTACAAAATGCAGAATATCATTGATGTTGTCATACCCTTTAAATTTCAGTATAACGAACTTCTTGAAAAATTTAACACTGTCAACTTCAAGTTCAAGCTGCTCTCTCGGTAAATCTAATATAACTTTTTTTAACTGCTTAAATCTCTGTGGATCATCAGTGGTCGGAAATACATTCACTTCCCCACGGACACCATGCGTTGAAGCTATAACGCCTACTCTTAATAAGTTTTCCATAATATCCTCATTTCTAAATAACTTTATAACTCATTCGTAATCAAAAAATATGGATGCTGAAATTTCAGCATCCAGTATTCTTAGTTAGACAATTTCAACTATGACCTTCTTATCAGTCTTAGATGCTGCTGCTGTCACAACAGCGCGAATTGACTTAGCAATACGTCCCTGCTTTCCAATTACTTTTCCCATATCGGTCGAAGCAACTTTCAGTTCAACAACGAGCGCTTTATCTTTTTCGGTCTCCGTTACAACAACTTCATCAGGATTATCAACTAGTGCTTTAGCAATAATTTCAACTAATTCTCTCATAACTGACACCTCCACTAGTCCTATTTTTCAATACCTGCGAGTTTGAAAATTCTGTTAACTACTTCTGTTGGCTGAGCGCCGTTAGCTAACCATTTCTTAGCTAATTCTTCGTTAACATTGATCTTGTTAGGATTGTAATTAGGATCATAAGTACCGATTTCTTCGATGAATCTACCGTTTCTTGGAGCTCTTGAATCTGCAACTACTATTCTATAGAATGGAGATTTTTTCTCACCTAATCTTTTTAATCTGATTTTAACTGCCATTTTAAATTTCACCTCCTGTATTTTTCTTTATAGAAATAATTCTACTTTATGTTAAAAAGGAAGTCTGAACTTACCTTTTTTACCACTTTTCATCATACCAGGCATCTGTTTCATCATCTTTCTCATCTGATCGAACTGTTTTACCATACGATTGACTTCTGCGATGTCAACACCAGCACCTCTTGCAATTCTGTTCTTTCTGGACGGATTCAGCAGTTCTGGCTTAGCACGTTCTGCTTTTGTCATAGAAAGAATAATTGCTTCTGTTCTTTTCATATTGGATTCTACATCAGCATTATCAAAATCAACATTTTTCAACTTGTTTCCAAGTCCCATACCAGGAAGCATGCCCATAATAGAACCAATACCACCCATATTATTGATCTGACCCATGTATTCCAAGAAGTCATTGAAATCAAACTCAGCTTTCTTAAGACGCTTTTCCATCTCAATTGCTTTGTCTGCATCAATCTGTGCTTCCGCTTTTTCTATCAGGGAAAGGACATCGCCCATTCCAAGAATTCTGGAAGCCATTCGGTCAGGATAGAACTGTTCAAGATCTGAAAGTTTTTCACCCATACCTACATACAGAATTGGTCTTCCCGTAACTGCTTTAATAGAAAGAGCAGCACCACCACGGGTATCACCATCAAGTTTTGTTAAAATAACACCATCAATTCCAATCTTTTCATTGAAAGAAGATGCAACATTGACTGCATCCTGACCAGTCATGGAATCGACCACGAGAATTGTCTGATCAACTGTGATATTTTCCTTGATTTCCTGTAATTCTGCCATCATATCTTCATCTACATGAAGACGTCCGGCTGTATCCAAAATAACAATATTCTGATTGTTAGATTTTGCATGTTCAATTGCTGCTTTCGCAATATCCACAGGTTTGTTGTTCGTTCCCATTGCAAATACAGGAACCCCCTGCTTCTCACCATTGATCTGTAACTGTTCAATAGCTGCCGGTCTGTATACATCACAGGCAACCAGTAAAGGAGTTCTTCCTTTTGACTTGAACTTTCCTGCAAGCTTTGCAGTAGTTGTCGTCTTACCAGCACCCTGGAGACCAGCCATCATAATGACTGTAATTTCTGAGCCGGACTTTAAAGCAATTTCTGTTGTCTCAGATCCCATTAAGGAAACCATTTCCTCATTTACGATCTTGATCACCATCTGTCCAGGAGTCAGACTTTCAAGAACATCCTGACCAACTGCCCTCGCCTCTACAGATTTTACAAACTGTTTTACGACTTTGAAGTTAACATCGGCTTCAAGTAGTGCCAGCTTAACTTCCTTCAGTGCAGCTTTTACATCGGCCTCAGACAAACGTCCCTTGCCTCTCAGATTTTTAAATATATTTTGTAATTTATCTGACAAACTGTCAAATGCCATAGAACCGAAGCCTCCATACTCTAGAAATTCTCAACTATGTGATTAGATATCTTTTCAATCTTATTGATACAATCGATATCATTCGTCCTCATGAATTCCTTTGTCAAATGATTAATATCATTGACCATTTCCTTGGTTTCAATAAATTTCTCAACAAGATGAAGTTTTTCTTCATATCCTTTCAGGATCTTATTGCATCTCTTTACTAGATCATGCACGCCTTGTCTTGAAATCCCCTGTTCCTCAGCTATTTCGCTCAGCGAAAAATCATTAAGGACAACATCTTCATATACTGTTTTCTGATGATCTGTTAACAGTTCACCATAAAAATCATACAACAATGCCTGTTCTACAATCTTTTCCATTTGTAATCACCTCTAGTATAATACTATAGTTAAGACATGCTGTCAAGTATTTTTTCTTTACACCTTTCATTTAGCCATTTTACACTGTTTATAACTGTTTTGCAAGAACAAAAGCAGAAAAGAAGCATCTGGCTGCAGTAAGTCTGATGCTTCTTTTTTATCTTTTTTTATCTTTTTTTATCTTTTTATCTTTTTAATCATTCTTTATTTGAATGATTAAATTTAAATAGCGCTTATAACACTACTATCATTTGATTGACCCTGATACGTTTATTGTGCCGCTGCACCATTTGGAGCCTGCATGTTACTCATGTCCGGTGCGCTCTGTCCATCTGGTGCCTGCATATTACTCATGTCTGGTGCACTCTGTCCATCTGGCATTGTCTGATTTGTACCGGATGCATCACGATTCATATTTCCCTGGCGTCCACCACCCATGCCGCCACCATTCATTGTGTTATTTGTTGTTACACCACTTTCATTCATATATGTTACTTCATCCGATAACGTTGCTGTTACAACATCTGTTCCATTGCTGACAATTGTGTAAGTATTGCCTGATGTAATGGAAGATGCTGTCACGGTCACTGTCTGATAAGCTTTAGATGGTGTGTATTCTATAATTGTATTTCCTGAGGAATCCTTTACTGCAAAGGAAGTTCCGGCCTCTTTTGTTGATGAGAATGTCATACTGATAGAATCTCCGTTTGCACTTGCCGTTGGAGCCTGTGCCATACCACTTGATCCAGAAGCAATCAAAGTTCCACCATTTACTTCAAATGCATTATCATAATCAAGAGCTCCATTATTATTATCTGTTGGACCATCAACATAAACCGTTCCACCTGTCATATAGACAGAACCGTTCGAATCAATCCCATCACCATCCGCATTCACGTAAAGATTACCACCATTCAGATAAATTACTGGTGTAGAAGAATCTGACTGCGTTGCTTCGGTCGTGGTACCCGTGGTCTGTCCCGGCATTGCACCTGGCTCAGATGAACCGGATCCATTTGTTGCATTCAATCCATCATCACTGGATTTAACCTGAGTATCCCCACCATTAATCGTTATCTTTGCACTTTCAATGCCTTCATAACTACTAATAATATGAATTGTTCCGTTATCAATCTGCAATGTTTCATCTGCATGCATGCCATCGTCACCAGAATTGATTTCAAATGTTCCACCTTCCACATACATTGCTCCATTCGTGTGTAGCGAATCATCCTGTGAATCTATGGTAAAACTTCCTCCAAATACATACAACGCATTCACTGCTTTTAATCCCTTGTAACTATCCGAAGTCGTTTCCTCTGTAGTTGTAGTATCTGCAGACGCTGTATCCGTCGTTGATGTTCCAGTAGTTGTCGTGGCCGTAGTTGTATAACTTTGGAAGGATGCATTTCCTTGGTTATTCTGATCCTGGAACTGCTTCATACCACCATTATCTCCTCCAAATCCGCCTTTCATCATTCCGCCACCATTTTCCTGACTGTCTGTATGAACTGCGGCACTTGCACCGCCTGCCGTTTTTAGATCATATGTTCCATCTTCTACCTGAAGAATATTTTCTGACTGCAGCGCATCATTTGCTGCAGTAATATGATAAGTACCATTCTGAAGTACAATATTTCCCTTGCTTGTATCAGTATCATATGTGGATTTCATACCATCTCCACCTGCATTAATTGTAAGTTCTCCATCTTTTACCGCCAACAGATCTCTGCCAATGATACCATCATCTGTAGATGTGACCTGAAATGTACCGGATACGATCTTCAAATCGTCTTTTGAAACAATGCCATCATTATATCCTGCATTGACATTTAAAGTTCCCGTTCCATTAAAAACAAGATCTGCCTTACTGTAAAATGCCCCACTGTAATCTTGGGCTTCAGTTGTTGTACGTTGGGAATCTGTTATTGTGTTCGTAGTTCCTTCTGCCAAAGTAACAAGTACTTTGCTCGCATCTGTTACAACGATTGGAGCTGTTGTTGAATTTGAGATAGAGGCATTATTCAAAATAAGACGAACCGTGCCTTTGGAAGCGACATTAACTTCAATCTGACCTTCCGAAACCGTTCCAGTAACCACATAAGTACCAGCTGCACTGATTGTAACTTTGGAGCCATCTGTTGATACTCCCGATCCACTGACTGATGTATTTCCATCACTTAGTGTGATATGGGATGCACTACTATCATCCCATGTTGAGACCAAGTCTTCCTCATCATAAGTAACATCAACCTTTGTAATGCCAGAAGTATCTGCCACCGCATTTGCACTGTCTGAAGTTGCCGTATCATTATTTGCTGCTTCCTGATTGCTATCCTTTCCACATCCCGCCAAGCTGAAAGTTGTCAGAGACAATGCAAGAAAAGCTGCACTTATTTTTTTTATATTATTCATAAAGTTGTTCTCCTTTAACATTTTATTTATGTAATTATCATACTTTTTAACCTTGTGCGAAATGTGTCTAATATGTGGAAAAATTGTGAACTGTCCAACTGATACAAAAAAAGCAGATCTGCCAGACAAGATTTCGGTTAAACCGGGCTTTCTTATCCAGTGATCTGCTCAAAAAATATGTTCTTATCTTCTCTGCTGCTTATCGCTTGCAAGAATAAAAGAAATTTAAAACTATGTATCTTATCTATTTCAGAAATATTTGCATTAATTTCCGCGTCCCATTGCTTTTTTCTATAGATTCGCGTTTACGCTTTTTGGATTATATCCTGCAGCGTGTAACTTCGCAATGATTTCATCTTTGTGATCATGTCCAAATGCTTCAATCGTAATTCTTAACTCAACAGCAGCATTTCTGTTAATACTTACGAACTGATTATGTTCAAGCTTTATAACATTACCTTTTGCTTTTGCGATCACATCTGCAACTTTAACAAGTTCACCTGGTTTATCAGGAAGGAGAACAGATACCGTAAAGATTCTGCCTCTCTGGATCAGACCATTCTGTACAACAGATGACATTGTAATAACATCCATGTTACCACCACTTAAGATGGATACGATCTTCTTATCTTTGAAATCCAGATGATTCAGTGCTGCAACTGTTAAAAGGCCTGAGTTTTCAACGACCATTTTATGATTCTCGACCATATCAAGGAAAGCAACAATAAGCTCTTCATCTTCAACGGTAATCACATCATCGAGATTTTTCTGTAAATATGGGAATAATTTCTGTCCAGGAGTTTGAACAGCAGTACCATCAGCAATTGTGCTGACATTCTTTACTGTTACGACTTTTCCAGCTTTGATTGACTGCTGAAGGCAGTTTGCACCGGCTGGCTCTACTCCAATGACTTTGATATTTGGATTAAGCAGTTTTGCAAGTGCAGATACACCTGTTGCAAGTCCGCCTCCTCCGACTGGTACTAAAATATAATCGACTGTAGGAAGTTCCTTAATTATTTCCATTGCAATAGATCCCTGGCCTGTTGCTACATCCAGATCATCGAATGGATGGATAAATGTAAAGCCTTTTTCTTTTGCAAGTTTTAATGCATATTCGCAAGCTTCATCATATACATTACCGTATAATACAACCTCAGCGCCGTAGCTCTTGGTTCTATTAACTTTAATTAAAGGAGTTGTTGTTGGCATAACGATAGTAGCTTTTACACCATAGATCTTTGCAGCATATGCAACACCCTGAGCATGATTTCCGGCTGAAGCGGTAATCAGACCTTTTTCCCGTTCTTCCTGGGACAGAGTACTAATCTTGTAATAGGCGCCTCTTACTTTGTAAGCACCTGTATACTGCATATTTTCAGGTTTTAAAAATACTTTGTTTCCACACTGAGCACTAAAATATTCGCTGTAGACGAGATTCGTCTGAAGAGTGACTTCCTGTACCTTGTCTGCAGCTTCTTCAAATTTCTTTAAAGTTAACATTAGATAATACTTCCTTTCTTTTATTCAGTAAATGTCTAATTCGTACCAGCAGCTGCCTTCCTTATTACTCTTCACTACTTTCTGGAACATCAAATAATGCGTTTACAAAATCATCAGAATTAAACTTCTGTAAATCTTCAACTTTTTCACCAACTCCGATATATTTTACCGGAATTCCATATTCGGCCTGAATAGCAATTGCAATACCACCTTTTGCAGTACCATCCATCTTAGTCAGAATAATACCTGTGATATCAGTTACTTCTTTAAATTCTCTTAATTGTGCTAATGCATTCTGTCCAGTTGTTCCGTCTAGTACAATCAGATTTTCCCTGTAAGCATCAGAATACTCCCTTTCAATGACTCTGTCAATCTTTCGAAGTTCTTCCATCAGGTTCTTTTTGTTGTGTAGACGTCCAGCTGTATCGCATAAAAGGACATCTGCATGTCTTGCTTTTGATGCAGCAATCGCATCATAAATAACTGCAGCAGGATCAGATCCTTCACTCTGTGCAATGATATCCGAGTTCGTTCTGTGCGCCCACTCTGTCAGCTGTTCAATAGCAGCAGCACGAAATGTATCCGCAGCAGCCATAACAACTTTTTTATTCTGTGCTTTTAAATGTCCCGCAAGTTTTCCTACCGAAGTAGTCTTACCAACGCCATTGACACCAATGAGCATTACGATTGAAGTTCTGTCCTCGAACTCGTATGCATTTTCACCAAGATCCATCTTTTCTTTAATTGTCTGAATCAGAAGATCTTTGCAGGCAGCAGGTTCTTTTATTTTCTGTTCTTTTACCTTTTCCTTCAGATCCTCAATAATTTCCATTGTAGCCTTCACACCAATATCACCCATGATCAGTGTTTCTTCCAGCTCATCATAGAAATCATCATCTATTGCTGAAAATCCTGAAAAAATATTATCAATTCCGGATACAATGTTATCCCTGGTCTTTGTGAGACCTTCTTTTAATTTGCTAAAAAATCCCATATCATCCCTGTCCTTTTCTTTATTTTAAACGCGATTGCACCTCTCAGGCTTTTTTGTCATTCTGTTCGAGTTCATCTTCAATCAGATCAACTGAAACCAGTGTGGATACACCTTTTTCTTGCATCGTGATACCATAGAGCCTGTCGGCTGCATTCATCGTACCACGTCTATGTGTAATAACAATAAACTGCGTATGTTTTGTCAGTTTATGTAAATAGTTTGCAAATCTGCCAACATTAGAGTCATCGAGAGCAGCCTCAATTTCATCAAGGAGACAGAATGGGGATGGTTTCAGATTCTGAATAGCAAACAGCAGTGCAATAGCCGTCAGAGCCTTTTCACCACCGGAGAGCTGCATCATATTCTGCAGTTTCTTTCCTGGTGGCTGAGATACGATGATAATTCCTGCTTCCAGAATATCTTCTCCTTCAACAAGCTGAATCGTACCACGACCTCCGCCAAAAAGTTCCTTAAATACTTTATCAAATTCTACCTTGATTTCATTAAATTTAGCTTCGAACTGAATTCGCATACCGTTATCCAGTTCTTCGATAATTTTAACAAGTGATGCTTCTGCTTCCACCATATCATCATGTTGTGCTTTCAAGAACTCATATCGTTCTGCAACACTCTTATATTCTTCAATTGAGTTTACATTAACATCACCCAAATTACGAATACCGGTTTTTAACTGACTGATCTGCTTCTTAATCTCAATAAGATCCGTCAGTTCCTTATTACGCATCTCAGCGGCTATGCTGAACGTTATTTCATATTCGTTCCACATATAATCCACATGGGAATCATATGCTTCATCCAGTTTTTCCTTCTGACTGTTCAGACGATAACATTCCTTATCCAACTGTGAAATATGTTGGTTCAGATCTTCTCTTTTATCGAAAAATGCCTTATGACTTTCTGTTACTTTATCCCGTTCTTCTTTGAGTTTCTGAGACTTTGTAATGCATTCATCAATCTGTTTTCCGGCTTCTTCAATAGTATTTTTAATTTCTTCTATTTCTTTGGCCTTCGCCTCGATCTCAACACCTGTCTGGCCCATACGTTCATTCAACTGTGTAATTTCCAGATTCAGACCGCGTATTTCCTGATCCACACGTGAAATATTCTGCTGGATAAATGTATTTTTCTGCTGCATGTTTGCATACTCAATATGTACTTTTTCTGAGGATGAGCCATGCTCCTGTTCTCGTTTTTTCTGCTCTTCCAGCTCATTGGAAAGTGCAACGATTCGCTCTTCAGTCGCCTTATTCTGCGCATCCATTTCAGCAAGCATCGTATCAACTTCAGACAGATTATTTCTAATTTCCGTGTTCTGTTTTTCAATTTCCTCTACTTCACCAGAACTGTCACTATAAGAAGAGATAATTTCATTTCTTTTTTCAACAGACTGTTTGTAGTTCATTTCAGCTGTGTTTTTTGCCAGCTGTTTTTCTCTAAGGCTCTTATTTGCAGTATCGAGTTTTGTTCTCACCTCAGTCAATGCAGTTCTATTTCCAGCAAGCTTTGCCTTTTGTTCTTCAATTGTTTTACTGATTTTTGATACTTCTTCTTTCAGTTCTTCAATCTCACGACGACGGCCAAGTAAATTGCTTGAATTACGGAACGCACCACCAGTCATTGAACCGCCTGGATTTAACTGTTCTCCTTCAAGTGTTACGATACGAAGAGAATATTTATATTTTCTTGCAATAGCAAGTGCATGATCGATATGATCAACGACAAGAATTCTGCCAAGCAGATATTTTGCAAGATTTTCATATTCAAAATCAACCCGTACCAGATTGGAAGCAATCCCTACAACGCCTGGTTCTTTCATACATGGCTCTTTTTCAATAGTGTGTCTGCCATTAATTGCGGATAAAGGCAAAAATGTAGCACGGCCGAACCGGTTCTGTTTCAAGTATGCGATCAGATCTTTTGCAGTCTTTTCTGTATCTGTAACAATATTCTGAATTGTACCACCGAGCGCAGTCTCAATTGCAACTTCATATTTCTTCTCTACCTTTACGATATCAGCGATTACACCCAGTATTCCATCATTGGAAGATTTTAATTCCATGATCTTACGAATACTATTTCCATAACCATCATAACGCTCAGTAATATTACGAAGTGACTCAAGTTTAGATTTTTCTCTGTGATACTGTTGCTGTGACTTATCAATTGTTGAAGTCAGTTCTGCATTTTCTGTACGGATTTCATTCACTTT
This sequence comes from uncultured bacterium, assembly GCA_905215405.1. Classification (GTDB taxonomy): domain Bacteria; phylum Bacillota; class Clostridia; order Lachnospirales; family Lachnospiraceae; genus CAJMQE01. The sequence continues at coordinate 19,520 of CAJMQE010000033.1, read as the reverse complement.
ATTTTCATGCTCAGTAATTTCCTGATTCAATGAAGTAATTTCCTCTGAAATCTGTTTCAGTTCTGATCCATACTTATTAATGATCAGATTCTGACTGCTCTCTTCACTTTTACCCTTAATAATCCTGCTATTTAATTCCGACTTTCGAATATTGATCTGCTCAAGCATCGTCACATAACGCTGGTTTCTGGCCTTTATGGATGATTTCTTATTTAACAGTTCAATGATTTCATTTTTACTGCTTTCAATCTGCCCTGACAGTTCATTGATTTTATCTGCAATGACCTGATGTGTCTGATCTGCGTCAGAACGCTGTTTTGTCAGTTCATCGAGTTGTCTGCCGATCTCATCTTTTTCCTTTTGCAGTGTTTGTTTCTGTTCATTATGCTTTTGGATATCATCCTGAATGGACGTAATTCGTTCATTAAAATGTTTATCATTGACCTGGATTGTCTTAATCTGCTCATTCAGGACATTTATCTGTCCTTCCAGACGTCCTTTATCCAGTTCTTTTGCAGACTGTTCCTGCGTCAGCTCTTCTATCTGTCCATTGACCTGTCCGAGCTGATTTTCTGCTTTTTCATATTCCGCTTTTGTATTTTCATATGCAGTTTTCGCACTTTCAAGATCATCAGTTGCAATTGTGAGTTTTTCATCAACATCCTTCTGATCCGCTTTGATTTTCTCTGCTTCCAGAAGAAATGCATTCACATCATACATTTTCAGATCTTCTTTTAATTTCAGATACTCTCTTGCCTTTTCAGACTGTCTTTCCAGTGGACCGACCTGCTTTTCAAGTTCAGAAAGGATATCGTTTACACGGACAAGATTATTTCTCTCGTCTTCAAGTTTCTTTTGTGCCGTATCTTTTCTACGCTTGAATTTAACAATTCCGGCAGCTTCATCAAAAAGTTCACGTCTCTCATCCGGTTTACCGCTCAGAATCTTTTCGACCTGACCCTGTCCAATGATCGAGTATCCTTCTTTACCAATACCAGTATCATAGAATAATTCTGTTACATCTTTCAGTCTGCAGTTATTGCCATTGATCTTATATTCACTTTCTCCAGATCGAAAAACTCGTCTGGATACGGTCACTTCATCGTAATCGAGTGCAAGCGCATGGTCCGAATTATCAAGTGTAATCGCTACATAAGCATACCCCTGAGGTTTTCTGGCTTCTGTACCCGCAAAGATAACATCTTCCATTTTGGCTCCACGAAGCTGCTTTGCCCTCTGCTCACCAAGCACCCATCTTACTGCATCACCAACATTGCTCTTACCACTTCCGTTAGGGCCGACAATGCCAGTAATACCATTGTGAAAGTCAAATACGATCTTATTTGCAAATGATTTGAATCCCTGCACTTCTATGCTCTTTAAATACATAAATCACATTTACCTTTCCTAGTTAAAATCAAGTTATTTTACTTTTCTTAATTTTAATATTGAATTATAGGCAGCCTGTTGTTCTGCCGCTTTTTTCGTACGACCAGTTCCGCTGGCAACGACCTTTTGGTCGATCAGCACATTTACACCAAATGTCTTACAATGTTCTGGTCCCTCTTCACTTACAAGAACATATGCAATTTCACTATCTTCAGCCTGTACAATTTCCTGCAAAATGGTCTTGCTATCATAAAAGAGCTGCTTATTCTCCAGATCATTTAATATAAATTTGTGAATAAACTCTTTTGCACTAGCAAAACCACCGTCCAGATAGATAGCTCCAATCAGGGCTTCCATAGCATCAGAAGTAATTGAATCGCGGAATCTGCCACCTGTCATATCTTCGCCTTTTCCAAGCATAATATAATCGCCAAGCTTAATATCTCTTGCACAATAAGCCAGAGAAGGTTCACACACCATACTTGCACGCATGCGAGTCAGATCGCCTTCTGGCAGGTCTTTATGTGCAAGGAATAAAAATTCACTTGATGTCAGCTCTAATACGGCATCTCCCAAAAATTCCAATCTTTCGTTATCCTTGAACCCTTTTGTTCTTTTTTCATTTGCATATGAACTGTGTGTCAGTGCATTCTGTAACATTTTCAGATCGTTGAAACGATATCCAATTCTCTCCTGAAAACCTTTTAAATCTGTATTATGATTCATATTTTCCTCTTTTTCCCGCTGTTTTTCGTATTTATAGAGCAGGAGCCTGTCCATACAGCGTAAAGTGCAGACTCCCGCAAAAAATCCTTTAAATTTGCTAACAGTATTTTCACTGAAATCATCAATAAAGTATAAACCGACAAGACTGCCAGAGAATTACATTCCCGGCAGTCTTTCACGCGTTCTGTATCAAATTCAAATGATTGTTATCATTCAATTAGTTAATAGCTGCTTTGATCTGTTCTACAGCATCTCCGACAGTTGCGATCTTCTCTGCTTCTTCGTTAGGAATTTCAATATCAAATTCTTCTTCGATACCCATAATAATCTGGAAAACATCCAGAGAATCTGCTCCAAGATCATCAACAAATGTTGTATCCATAGTTATATCAGCAGCCTCAACGTTTAAAACCTCTGCAACAATTTTCTGTAATTTTTCAAATTCCATAATCCAAATTTCCTTTCCTACTCACAAATTTGCAATCATTGTAATTATTCATTTTCCAAACTGATTGCCTGTTTAATTTTCTCATTAATTTTCTGTTCTTTGAATTTTTCACACTGTAAAATGGATGTGGCAACTTCTTTTGCCTTTGAACTCCCGTGTGTCTTTACGACCAGTCCCTTAAGTCCGATCAACGGAGCTCCACCATATTCACTTGCATCAAATGATTTTAATGTCTTCTTTAATGCCGGTTTGATTAAAAGAGCACCGATCTTACTTCTAAATGTACTCATCAGTCCTTCTTTTACCTTGCTAATCAGTGTGGCACCAACTCCTTCATATAATTTGAGAATGACGTTACCAACAAATGCTTCACTAACGATAACATCCACATCTCCGTTCGGAATATCTCTTGCCTCGATACTGCCGACAAAATTGATATCCTGACATTCTTTTAATAAAGGATATGTTTCTTTTACAAGTTGATTCCCTTTTTCTTCTTCCACGCCGATATTTACAAGTCCGACTTTCGGGTTCTTAACGCCCATAACATGTTCCATATATATAGAACCCATCTTTGCAAACTGAACAAGATGAGATGGTCTTGCATCAACATTCGCGCCACAGTCTACAAGCAGAGATACACCCTTCTTTGTAGGAATCAGTGGAGCAAGTGGTGGTCTTTCCACGCCTTTAATTCTTCCAACGATCAACTGACCTCCGACAAGAATTGCACCTGAACTGCCCGCAGAAACAAAAGCATCCGCTTCTTCATGTTTCACGAGATTTAAAGCAACAACGAGAGAAGATTCTTTTTTCTTTCTGATTGCCATTACAGGAGGCTCGCCAGTCTCAATTACATCTGGAGCATGTACTACAGATATCTGTTCTTTATTATACGTATAATTTGAAAGTTCTTTCTTTATTATATCTTCTTTTCCAACAAGTATGACACTGATATTGGATTTCTTATTTACTGCATCAATTGCGCCTTTGATAATCTCTACTGGAGCATTATCTCCGCCCATTGCGTCAACAGCAACTTTAACTTGCTCTGGCATATTTGTATCCTCCTAGTTGTTTCTTTTAATAATATACTAGATATCATAAGTAAAATCAATAGTAAATGCACTGTTTCCGGGTACAAAAAAACGCTTCGGTTTCCCGAAGCGTTACACATTTCTAATTAGTCAACAGAAATGATTTCTTTTTTGTTGTATGAGCCACAAGCTTTACAAACTCTGTGAGGCATCATTAAAGCTCCACATTTGCTACATTTAACAAGATTTGGAGCGCTCATTTTCCAGTTAGCTCTTCTCTTATCTCTTCTTGCTTTTGAAGATTTATTCTTTGGACAAATTGACATGGTTACACCTCCTTAAAATTGTTGAAAATATCCTTGATAACAGACATTCTTGGATCCAGGGACTCTCTGTCACAACCACATTCCTTAATGTTCAGATTCGTTCCACACTTAGGACATAATCCCTTACAGTCTGGACTGCACAGTGTTTTGGATGGAATCTGGAGCAGAACTTCGCCATAAACAAGTTTGTCCACGTCTAGGTTGTATCCATCAATATAGTCTTGTTCTTCTTGTTCTTCTATCTCGTCCGATTCAGAATCACGCAGATCTATCTCCCTGTCGATAGAGAAATGAATAGGCGTTCTGACGTCTTCAAGGCATCTGTCACATGGAATATTAAGCACAATAGAAACATCGCCACTAATTGACACTTTTTTCTTACCTAATTTGGTAACAGTAAATGCAATCGGTGATTTCTCTACGATTGCATAATCTCCAAGTCTGGACTGAAATGTATTCATCTCAAGTTCTGCCTGAAAGTCTACTTTCTGATCATTTCCAGATAAAAGTTCTGATAAATTAAATAGCATAATTGTCTCCAATTCCTACTAATTCAATTGTAAAAAATATAAATATTTTCCACACTTTTTCTATTATACGCACCACTGGTGTGTTTGTCAATAATTAATTCACAATTTTGGCAAATGTACCTGCCTTGTAGTATCAATTATTATTTTACTAATGAAAGAGTTTCTCTTGCAATTGCAAGTTCTTCATTTGTTGGGATTACACAAATCTTAACTTTTGAATCAGGAGTTGTGATGATAGCTGTTTCACCAACAGCAGCTTCGTTTGCAGCACTATCAAGTTCTACACCGAGGTATCCAAGATATTTACATACCATTGGTCTTAACCAAGAAGCATTTTCACCTACACCAGCTGTAAATGTAATAGCATCTACACCATTCATAGCTGCTACATAAGAACCGATGTATTTAGCAACTCTGTATGAGTAAGCTTCAAGAGTCTGTTTAGCAATTTCATTTCCTTCGTTCATTGCTGCATTCAGATCTCTGAAATCGCTTGAGATTCCGCCTGACATACCAAGTACACCTGATTTTTTATTTAAGATGTTGATCATTTCACTAACTGTGAGGTTTTCATGATTGCAAAGATATTCAATGATAGCTGGATCAAGATCACCTGATCTTGTACCCATGATCAGACCTTCAAGAGGAGTAAGACCCATTGATGTATCTACACATTTACCACCGATTGATGCAGAAATAGAAGCACCGTTACCAAGATGGCAAACGATTACTTTTGCATTATCTTTATCAAGGTTAGCAAATTTGATTGTTTCTTTAGAAACAAAGCTGTGGCTTGTTCCGTGGAAACCATATCTTCTTACATGATATTTTTCATAATATTCACGTGGAATAGCATATAAATAAGCTTTAGGTTCCATAGTACCACCGAAAGCAGTATCCCATACAGCTACATTTGGCTTACCAGGCATAGCAGCTTCAACAGCTTCAATACCGATTAAGTTAGCTGGGTTATGAAGAGGACCTAAATCGAAGCATTCTCTGATAACTTTCTTAACATCATCATTTACGATGATAGAATCTTTATATTTTTCACCAGCGTGAAGTACACGATGACCTACTGCTGCGATTTCGCTAGCATCTTTGATTACGCCGTGCTGTGGATCAACTAAAGCGTCAAGAACGAGCTTAACTGCTACATTGTGATCTTTCATTGGCTGTTCTACTACGAATTTGTCTTTTCCAGCTGGTTTATGTGTAAGAATAGAACCTTCGATACCGATTCTTTCAACTAAACCTTTTGCTAAAACGCTTTCATCATCCATGTCGATTAACTGGTATTTCAGTGATGAACTACCACAGTTTAATACAAGAATATTCATTTTAAATTCTCCTTAAATCTTTATACTTTTGGATTTTTTTGTTAATGATTGCTTTATCATATAATTAACAAGCAAAATACGATTAAAGCGACAAAGTTCATTAAAATTTTGTCACCTTAATCGTTTTATACTGTTTGTTTTATATCATATTTTGACATGAAACGTCAATATCTAATTTACACAATGAATCATTCATAGACATATTCCATCTATTCGTATATGTCAGAGATCGTATTGGAATTAGTTGTTCTGAGCCTGTACAGCTGTCATAGCTACAACACCAACGATATCATCTGAGAAACATCCTCTTGATAAATCGTTAACTGGCATTGAAAGACCCTGAAGAACAGGACCGTAAGCGCCTGCTTTAGCAAGTCTCTGAACAAGTTTGTAACCGATGTTACCAGCTTCAAGTGATGGGAATACTAATGTGTTAGCATGTCCAGCCACTTTGCTTTCTGGTGCTTTTAATGCAGCTACTTCTGGAACAAGTGCAGCATCTAACTGAAGTTCACCATCAACAACAAGTGTAGGATATTTTTCTTTAGCGATCTTAACTGCATCAGCAACCTTAGTTACATTGTCATGCTTAGCACTACCAAATGTTGAGAATGAAAGCATAGCTGTCTTAGCTTCTTTACCTACGAATTTTTCAAAACTTTCAGCTGAAAGCATAGCAACTTCGGCAAGTTTTTCTGAATCAAGGTCTGGATTAACAGCACAGTCAGCGAATACGAATAATCCATCTTCGCCTAATGCACAGTTAGGAACTTCCATAAGGAAGAAACCTGATACACTGCTGATTCCTGGTTTTGTCTTTAATAACTGAAGAGCTGGTCTGATTGTGTTACCTGTTGAATGGCAAGCACCTGAAACAGCACCATCTGCATCTCCACATTTACACATAAGACATGCATAGTACATATAATCCTTTTCCATATGTTCCTGAGCCTGTTCAGGTGTAACACCCTTCTTTGCTCTTAATTCTACGAATTTATCAATATATTTCTGTTTATTAGGATCTTTAAAAGGATCAACGATTGTAGCACCAGAGATATCAAATCCTTTGCTGTTTTCAGCAATTTCTTCTGGAGTACCGATAATGATTAAGTTAGCGATACCTTCTTTTAAAATCTTTTCAGCAGCTTCAAATGTTCTCTTGTCCATTGATTCTGGTAATACGATAGTCTTTTTGTCAGCCTTTGCTCTGGCTTTAATTGTGTCAATAAATCCCATGATTTGTGACGCCTCCTTGAATTATATTTTATCAGTAGTATGTACTGATTTCTTACATGAAAATTTGCTGATTTTCATTAATCTAATATCATTAACATGATTAGTTTTAGTATATACCAAAATTTTCAGATTAACAAGTTTTTACTTTAAAACAATTTTCTTTTTTGTTTCCACTTAATTCCATTGTGTCATTTTCTATATCAATTTGCTCAGTTAATAGATAATTATCAGTCGGCATTTTATCTTTACAATTTTCTCTATTGAAATTATACTTATCACATCTGATCATAGATCACGATTGCAAAACTGATAGATCATGATCACAAAAACATTGAAATGCTGGAGGCTTTTATGAGCTGTGTTGGAATTATTACAGAATATAATCCATTTCATAATGGACATCGTTATCATATAGAAAAAGCAAAGGAATTATCGCAGGCAGATACTGTTCTATGCGTAATGAGCGGAAATTTTGTTCAACGTGGGGAACCGGCCGTAATCGATAAATATGTAAGAACTCACATGGCTCTAAAACTTGGTGTCGATCTTTTGTGCGAACTTCCATTCTACTATGCATGCGCATCTGCAGAAACTTTTGCCTATGGTGCTGTCCATACTCTTGCACAGCTCGGTGCAAATTATCTCTGTTTTGGAAGTGAATGCGGTGATATCGATCTTCTGACCACAATTGCAGGAGTACTTGCTGATGAACCGGAAGAATTATCACTCTTCATACAGGAAAAATCTGCCAGTGGCGTCACATTTCCGGTCGCACGCATGCAGGCACTTCTTCTGTATTTTAAAAAGCATCAACAACTGCTCAACGTAGATTGCAAAACACTTGATTCTGTTCTAAAATCGCCAAATAATATTCTCGGAATCGAATATGTTAAGATCATTATCAGAGACCATCTTTCACTGATTCCGCTGACTGTGACCAGAGCAGGCAGTGCTTATCATGAAATAGAAATCAATGGTTCAATGCCATCTGCCACATCCATTCGCAGTTTATGCGAGAAGGCAGCTGACTGGAGCACGGTTTCCAAGATGCTTTCCGACAGTGTTCCAGACGTTGTCCTGCATGAACTAACAGACGCTTATCATAAAACATTTCCTGTTTCCATCGATGATTTCACACCAGTTCTAAACGCTTCGCTGTATCAAATGCTACATTTAGATAAGGATGTTCTGCTCACTTACACAGATTTGACCCCTTCACTTGTGAACAGGATTCAGAATTATTTCACTGGTTTTTTATCATTTTCTGCGTTTACAATGCAGCTAAAGAGCCGTGAACTAACTTATGCAAGAGTCAGCCGTTGTCTTCTTCACTGCATCACGGCCCATACCACCAGTTTGTATCATAAATATATGTCTGACAGAATTCCCTATATCCGAATTCTTGGTTTCACAAAAGCTGGTCAGGCGCAGCTATCGATCGTAAAAAAACATACCGATGTCACACTCATCACAAAACCTGCCGCATATAAAGAATTATTGAGTGAAGACATTTATGCATCCGATCTCTATCGAATGATCGTATTTCAAAAATATGGCACCCAGCTGCCAGCTGAGCTTACCCACTCTCCTATTCGGCTTTAAATTGGCATGGAGTGAAATACGACTTCTATTTATTTTCTGATGAAATAGTGCTGTCCGCTTTACGAAAAAGCATGCTATTTAAAAGACAAGCTATATAAAAGCAAACTATTAAAAAGGTATGCTACATAAATAGCAAGTGCTTTAAAAAATAAGCTATACAAAAGTCAAACCATATAAAAAAGCAACCTATATAAGAAATACAAGCTATTTTATATAATTTAATACGAATAAAAAAAGAACTGGAAACATGCTATCAATAGAAACCGCCAAAAAAAGTCAGATCAAAAATCTAACATTTTAAGGTCGGTCCATTACAGCTGTTTCCAGTTCTTTTTTATCGATCACTATACGAAATAGAATCTGTTGTCATTTACAGAATCTATTATTTCCGAAATCATAATCAAACTTATGTATTAATTCTTAAAACTATGAATTGGAGCTGGAATTCTTCCACCTCTGTTTACAAATTCACTACAGTCGAATGTATTTACAGGCATAACAGGAGCATAGCCAAGAAGGCCACCAAATTCTACTGTGTCACCAACTGTCTTACCAATTACAGGGATCACACGAACAGCTGTTGTCTTCTGATTTACCATACCAATGGCCGCTTCATCCGCAATAATACCTGAGATTGTTGTAGCCTTGGTATCACCAGGAATGGCGATCATATCAAGTCCTACAGAACATACACATGTCATTGCTTCCAGTTTTTCAATACATAATGCACCTTCTTTGACAGCATCGATCATACCCTGATCTTCGCTGACTGGAATAAATGCGCCGCTCAGTCCACCAACATAAGAAGATGCCATTACGCCACCTTTTTTCACTTGATCATTTAGTAGAGCAAGGGCTGCAGTCGTTCCTGGTGCTCCGGCTCTTTCCAGACCGATCTGCTCAAGGATATCCGCAACGCTATCTCCGATCGCAGGTGTTGGTGCAAGAGAAAGATCAATAATACCAAATGGAATACCAAGACGTTTGGAAGCTTCCTGTGCAACAAGCTGACCGACACGGGTAATCTTAAAAGCAGTCTTTTTAATTGTCTCGCAAAGTACTTCAAAGTTTTCCCCATGTACTTTCTCAAGTGCATATTTAACAACGCCAGGGCCACTGACACCTACATTAATGATCGCATCATCTTCTGATACACCATGGAAAGCACCAGCCATAAATGGATTATCATCAGGAGCATTGCACAATACAACCAGTTTTGCACAACCTAAAGAATCATGTTCTTTTGTCTTCTCAGCTGTCTGAAGCACGATTTCACCCATCAGTTTCACTGCATCCATATTAATTCCTGTCTTTGTGGATCCAACATTGACAGAACTACAGATCAGTTCCGTGCATGCAAGTGCTTCCGGAATTGAGCGAATCAAAAGTTCATCGCTTTTTGTCATACCTTTTGAAACAATAGCAGAATATCCACCTATAAAGTTAACCCCTACCTTCTTGGCCGCACGGTCAAGTGTTTTGGCAATTGTTACATAATCCTCCGGTGTTTTACATGCTGCCGCACCTACGAGGGAAATTGGAGTAATAGAAATACGTTTATTTACAATTGGAACACCAAACTCGTTGGCAATTTCCTCACCTGTTGATACCAGATCTTTTGCAAGTGTTGTGATCTTATTATAAATTTTCTCATTTACTTCATCAAGATTTTCGCTTGCACAGTCAAGGAGACTGATTCCCATTGTGATTGTTCTGACATCAAGATTCTCTTTTTCTACCATCTTGTTTGTTTCGTTAACTTCAAAAATATTAATCATGTCTAACACTCTACTTTCTTTAGATTCTATGCTTTTATCTTTTTAGATTCTATGCATCATATCAAAAATTTCTTCTCTCTGACACTTGATTACGACACCGATATCTTCACCAAGTTTTTCAAGATCGCTGGAAACAACATCAAAAGCCTTTGTTGCATCACCTGTATCAACGATCATCATCATGTTAAAATAGCCCTGAACGATTGTCTGAGAGATATCAAGAATGTTAACACCTGTATCCGCAAGGTATGTACAAACTTTTGCAATGATACCGACTGTATCTTTGCCGACGACTGTAATAATAGTTTTTTTCATAATTTCCTCCATTCCTGCGCTATTCACGCGCAAATCAGCATGATCACACGCAGCAAAAATCTAATAATTTCTGCGGGTATTGACGTGTTTTACTGTTTGACTTCTTTATCACACTGATACATCTCTGTAATAAATTTAATTATTAATTATCCCAATATACCATAAATTATCAAAATTTTCAAACAAAATAAGAAAATTATTCAAAAAAAATGTATTATAATTCAAATATTTCTGATGGAACATCACGCGGTGCCACGGAAATAGCAAAATCAGATGCTTTATATCCATTATCACCAAGATCAATTTCCAGTCTTACCGTTTCATATGCCAGCTGTTCATAATTGTTTTCTTTGGACAAATGTCCCAGCATGACATTTTTTAAATTATCGCACAGCAGATCAGAAAGCAGACGACCTGATGTTTCATTGGACAAATGTCCTCTGTCTCCAAGAATACGCTGTTTTAAATAATATGGATAACTGCCGACCTGAAGCATTTTGATATCATGGTTTGCTTCAATCAAAAGAGAATTGCTTCCTTTCAGATTATCCACTATGTAGTCGTCATATTTACCAAGATCCGTAATTACGCTCATTTTTTCATTTCCACTGGTCACCGTATATGCCACAGGTTCATTTGCATCATGTGAAATTGTAAAGGGATGAATACAAAGATCATCGATCTGCATTTCCTGATCAGCATTTACAATGTGGTAAACTTCTTCGGAAACAGCTCCAAGTGAAGATGTTCCTCTGATTCCCTCAATCGTACCAGCTGTTGCGTAGATCGGAGTCTCTTCCTTTCTGGAAATGACGCCAATTCCCTTAATATGATCGATATGTTCATGTGTAACGAAAATTGCAGATATATCAGAGAGAGAAAGATCTGCCCTTTTCAGGCCCTCAACGATTTTTTTCCGACTTACTCCTGCATCTATTAATATATGTGTGTTATCTGAGCCAATGTAAATGCAGTTTCCACTGCTTCCACTGGCAATACTCATCATTCTCATTTTATTTATCCTTTAATTAAATTTTAGGCTTGTCTATTCTATCTTTTCCCAGTACAGATCGACCATATCACCATCTTTAAGTTTAGCCGTATATTCTCCCGGTTCTCCATTCAGATTCAGCACAATATTTCCCTGTGGTCTGGTAAGATCGAACTGATAGAAATCAAACAGATCTACAAGAATATATCTTTTTTTACCATACAATCTGACAGGTTCTTTGTTGATAAAGATATGTATTTCCTTCTCTGTATCATCTTCTTTTTCATCATTTTCCAAATTCTGTTCGGGTGCCTGTGTCTCCTCGGCTCCACCTTCATCAAATGCTACCTGCTCTGTTTCCCCGTTATCTGTCGGTTCACCTGATGCCTCATTCATTGCACGTCTGAATCTTTCGTGATTCGGCATAAAAGATTTATGGTATTCTACTGGTTCCTCTGTTGCGGCCACGTCCGAAAGATCAGCACCATCATCTGCTGTACGATCAGAATTATTTACAGTACTGCTAAAATGAGGTTTTAATGCAACAGAGAAATTCTCGTAAACTTTTGTCTCACGGTCAGCAAGTTCATTATTTACATAGATATCCATATCCGTCAGATCCATGTCCAGAAATTCGAAAAGCTGTGCCACAGTATAGAAATTCTCCATATTGATGTCATCGCCTTCCTGAATATCATAAAATTCAGACTTCAGTTCTCCGTTAACATAGGCGAACTTTGGACAAGGTACCATTTTATCATTCACAACAAATGTGATCGTAGAATTAAATTCTTCGAGTTGGCCAATTGAAAGTACTGCTGGCTGCCCAACTGTCGATTCCGTCACATCGATCACATCATTTTGTGTGATCTTTGAATTCAGATTTGCCGGTTTTCCATTCAGTTTTACGACAGACCCTTCTCCTGCTGTACCTCTGATCATTCTGGATTTTCCATTGATCTTGAAATTCAGCTCTTTGCCTCTTCTAGGGAAAAGCTTCTCATTTGGGAATCCGATCTGCATGACTGCATCTACAACAGTCAAACGATTATTATCATATAATTTAACACGCTGGTCATTCACATTTATAAATACAAAACTGTTCTTCTGGCTATAGTAATTGGTGCAAATACCAACAGGTGTTACATACAGGGAATCCTTTTTAAAATTATCCACAAGGAAATCTACTGTAGTCAGTACTTCTTCTCCTCTGACTGCTACTCGTTCTTTTGGCAATTCAAGACATTCAGCGACTTTTTCCGTGTAGCCAAGGATCTTTCCGCCACCACCAACAACAAAGACTGCATTTGTAGATTTACCACCATTGATCTCTTTGATCTTATCTGCAGCAGCTTTTGCTATCTTATCAACGACACCACTAATGGATTCACGAAGCTGTTTTGAGGATACCTCCTGTGTCAGACCCATGATATCCTTATATGTAACAATTTCTTTTTCATTGCTATCAAGCTTTATGGTCTCTGCCGTATTAAAATCAACAAGACAGGTCTTGGCAATCACTTCCGTAATTTCATCGCCAGCAAATGGAATCATTCCATAGGCAACTATACTACCGTCTTTTGTAATACAAATATCGGATGTACCAGCGCCAACATCGATCAGCGCAATATTTAACAGTCGATACTGTTCTGGTATTGCTATATTAATCGCAGCAATAGGTTCCAATGTCAGATTGGCTACCTGAAGGCCTGCATAATTAACCGCCTCGTATAATCCATCTACGACTTCATCCGGAAGAAATGTTGCAATCAGTTCTACACCGATCTTGTTTGCTTTATGTCCTTCTAGATTATTAATGTCATAATCATTCAGCATAAATTTAACAGGTGTATTGCCTACGCAATAGAATTTTTCCTTTCCTGTATTCGCATTGATCTGATTATATGCTTTTTCAACAGCGAGCAGTTTTAAAGAGTATATATGCTCCTGTGTCACTCTTGTCTCTTCTTCAAATTCATAATCTGAAGATACATTTACCGTTTTCAGTACTCGTCCGGCAGCAGCAATGCAGACATCGGAAAGTTTGGTATCCAGCTGCTGTTCCAAAACATTCTTTACATAACGGATGGTATCTCCAACTTTATAGATATCGTGAATCTGTCCATCGAGCATGGCTCTTGTGTCATGTTCTTTTGCGGCCATTCCGACCACACGAAATTTGTCACGCTCCATATATCCAACGACTCCGACGACATTACGTGTACCAATATCCAGTCCAAATACAAGACTGTCCTGATTTTGTGTTAAATTATCCATAATATCCCTCGTTTCCGTGCGGGAATTTCAAAAATATAACTATCCGCACATCTATCTCATTTTCATTTTTCTTTTGTAAGTTCATTTTGACATCTGTTCAGCTCATAACGAAGCTGTTCCAGTGTGTCTTCCAGACTTTTATCATTTTTTATTTCTACTCTGCAGTGCTTTCTGAATTCGTCAGGAGAAAGCTGATTTGCAAATGTTTCCTGAATCCGCTCATCATCATATCCACGGCTCTCCCTCAGTCTTTGTGCTCTCACTTTATCATCTGCAGAAATATACCACAATTCGTCACAGATAATATTATAATGTTCTTCGACAAGCAAAGCAGCCTCTATAAATATATAATCATATTTTTCTTCACATTTCAATCGTCCAACATTTTCTATAATCTGTTTTTTCACTAACGGATGAATAATGGAATTAAGGACCATCAGCTTATTTTTGCTGGTAAATACGATAGATGCCAGTTTCTTTCTGTCGATTTCCTTATCTGCAAGCAGGATATCTTCCCCAAATACTTCCACGACTTTCTGATATCCCTTCTGTCCTGGTTCCATCAGATCTTTTGCCACATCATCAGCCATAATGATCTCGCAATTGAAATTCTTTTTCAACAGATCCAGTACCGTTGATTTTCCTGCACCAACGCCACCTGTAATTCCTATAACGTACATTTTTCAGCCTCTCTTCCAGTATTCATCTTTCATGATCTATAGTGTCTTATCTTCTTTGGTCTTTTGCCTGATCTTAATGTGCTTCAAACCAGCTGTTACCAACATTCATATCTATTTCCAGCGGTACTCTCAATTTGACAGCATTCAGCATATTATCCTCAAGGATCTTTTTCACTTGATCCACTTCATCCAGATAGGTCTCGATTAAAAGTTCATCGTGTACCTGTAAAATCAGTTTTGATTTTAGATTGGCCTCTTTTAATGCACGATTGACCTTGATCATGGCAATTTTTATAATATCTGCTGCCGTTCCCTGAATAGGCGCATTCATAGCGATTCTTTCACCAAAGGATCGCTGCATAAAATTGCTTGATTTCAATTCTGGAATTGGACGTCTTCTGTTAAATTCAGTTACGGAATACCCCTTTTCCTTTGCACTTTCAACCAGTCCGTCAATAAATGCTTTAATTGCTGGATAGGTTTCGAAATACTTTTTGATATACTCATTTGCTTCTTTCTTCGAAATACTCAGATCCTGGCTCAGTCCAAAAGAACTAATTCCATAAATGATACCAAAATTAACAGCTTTTGCATTACTTCTCTGCTGTTTTGTAACTTCTTCAACCGGAGTATGGAAGACCTGTGAAGCTGTAATTCTATGAATATCCTGTTCTGAATTATATGCTTCTATCAGCTTTTCATCCGCTGATAAATGTGCAAGGATACGAAGTTCAATCTGGGAATAATCCGCGTCGATCAATACACAGCCTTCTTTAGGAATAAATACTTTTCGAATTTCACGTCCCAGTTCCATGCGGATCGGAATATTCTGAAGATTTGGTTCTGTACTACTGATACGCCCTGTAGCCGTAATAGTCTGATTAAACTTTCCATGAATTCTCTTATCTTCTCCAATGTAATTGGCAAGCCCATCCGCATAGGTTGATTTTAATTTCGTCAACTGACGGTATTCTAAAATGTATCTGACAATTTCATGATCACCTGCAAGTTTATCCAGAATATCGGCTGCTGTTGAATACCCGCTCTTGGTCTTCTTTGCATTTGGCATTTCAAGTTTTTCAAACAGAATCACACCAAGCTGCTTTGGAGAATTGATATTAAATTCTTCTCCCGCAAGCTGATAGATCTGCTGCTCAAGTTCAACGATTCTTGTCTGTAATCTGTCACCATAAGCTTTCAGACTGTCTTTATCGACCATAACGCCTTCCCGCTGCATATCGTAAAGAACAAACAGAAGTGGCATTTCGATTGTTTCAAAAAGTTCATACATCTCTGTTGCTTTTAACTGTTCTTCGATCTTAGGCCATGCCCAATAGATCACATATGCATTAAGGCATGCATATTTTGTCATAGCTTGACTGTCCTCAGATGCTTTTTTAACAGAAAGTTTTCCAAGCAGTTCCACCTGTGATGGGAGCATAAGTCCAAGAAAATCTCTACCCAGGTCTTCATAAGAATAAGCATCCTGCAATGGATTAAGCAGATATGCACCAAGACCACTATCTGTAATCTTTTCATAATCTGTGTCCGCAATCACATCCAGCTTGTCTTTTATATTCAGAGACACATATTTACCATTACCGGCCAATACCGTCTTTAATTTTTCTTTTAGATATTCCTGTGTGACAAATCCCTGAACTGGAATATAGACTGCGCTATTTTCCTGATATGCCATTGCAATGCCATAAAGCTCGCTCTCTTCGCACAAAAGATAAAAAGCAAAACGTTCTGCCCCTACAGCCTCACTAAATGCTTCTTCGACCTGTTCAAATTCAGTCAGGCAGCTGAAATACTGATAAATATCAGGTTGTTCCTGATTTACTGTATCGGTATCGAACTTCTTGAGTAAAGTTTTAAAGTTATACTTTTTACATAATTCATACGCTTCTGGTGTGTACATATCATCCAGTACAGCATCTTCGAGTTTGTAGTCCAGATCAACATTTACATTGATTGTTGCAAGCGCTTTACTCATCTCCACCTGCTCATAATTCTCCATCAAAGAATTTTTTGCCTTTGGTGGGGTAACGTCTTCGATATGCTCATGTGCATTTTCAATTGTATGAAATTTCTTGATCAATGCTGTTGCTGTCTTTTCGCCAATTCCAGGTGCGCCCGGAATATTATCAGCTGTATCGCCCATCAGTGCCTTTACATCAATAAATTCTTTTGGTGTAACGCCATAGACTTCGCTTACATCTGCCGCATTATAATTTTCTACCTCTGTAACTCCCTTTTTCGTCTTCGGGATTCGAATTTTGACCTTATCCGTTGCAAGCTGTAATAAATCTCTGTCACCGGAAAGTACTGACACTTCCAAGCCTGCTTCTTCTCCTTTTTTTGAAAGTGTTCCTAAAAGATCATCCGCTTCAAATCCTTCTTTTTCTACGATTCGGATGTGCATTGCCTTCAGAACTTCTTTAATCAGAGGTACCTGCTGTCTCAGTTCCTGTGGCATTGGTTTTCTTGTTCCTTTATATGCATCGAACATTTTATGGCGAAATGTAGGTGCACTCAGATCGAATGCTACGGTCAGATAGTCCGCATTTTCTTCCTCAAGGATCTTGAACATAATATTTAAAAATCCATACATGGCATTTGTGTGAATTCCTTCTGCATTTGTTAGATCAGGTACACCGTAGAACGCCCTGTTCAAAATACTATGTCCATCTATCAGTACCATTTTTTTACTCATCATTACCTCTTTCCAGCGAACCAGCACTACAACGTTTTCATGCCTGACCCGCATCAGTTACTAAATATGTCTTGTCATTTTTATTGCACCAGTGCATAAATACTATTTTTACGTTTGCTTAATTATTATCGTTTTGCACTTACTGTTCTTACTATTTTTTCTGAGCACTTCATCCCCATGTTTTCTAACGAAGTTGTTGCAGGATATAGAACACACCTGTAATTCCAACTAAGACCTGACTTAACAGGTACAGAAAAACATTTCTTGAATGCGCCATTTTCTCTCTTATGATCTCTTCTCTGGAATCCTTTAACTTTTTATCTACAAATGATTTAAAATCATATGTTTCAATCAGATTCCTGTATTCCTCATTCTCATAACTGATTTTCCCATCGTCATTCAGACCATATTCAATAATATAATAGATTTCCAATTCTTCCTGACAATCGCTGCAGGACAACATATGCGTAACAAAATCTTCCTGTTCACGGACAGAA
Organism: uncultured bacterium; assembly: GCA_905215405.1. GTDB lineage: Bacteria > Bacillota > Clostridia > Lachnospirales > Lachnospiraceae > CAJMQE01. The sequence continues at coordinate 1,632 of CAJMQE010000033.1, read as the reverse complement.
AGTTTATGTTCATCAAATGCCTTAATCAGTTTCTGATAATGTTTACAATCCATGTTGCATCTCCTAAAATCGTATCATAAAGCTTTTCCACTGATTATATCATATTTGCATATCTGATACAAACATTAGTATTTCAGTTTCCTGTGAAAATATGAACAGTTTGACTCCTATACAGGTTGCTTTACAAAAAAATCCCTTCTGCCTGTACGCTGTTATTTCATACAGGCAGAAAGGATTTTCTGTCTTAGTCTTGTATTCATTTGTAATTGATTATTTCGCCACCGATGCATCTTCCTTCATCTGTTCTGCAATATATCCTTTGACATCATCATCATCAAAAAGTCTGACAACATCCATGCAGATCAGAATTGGCAGTGTAACAGATGCAACGTAATCACTATTTTCTACGTTCATTTCGCCAATAAAATTATTAAATGATCGAACAACGACTGGAAGTGGAAGTTCTTTAATAGATGTGTAGTATTCCGCTGCTTTTTCAAAGTTACTTCCAAGCAAGGACTGATCCATGATGCCCTTCATCTTCGCATAAAGTACCAATGAACCTGCTTTTCCTCTCATCTCAGGGCTCAGTGCATTTCTATCTTCTGCAAAAAGCTGTGCCACATTGACCTTTTCTACAGTTTCTTCGTCAGTTTCATCCGCATCCTGTGCTTCCGCATCATTTTCCTGTGGTGTAGCAGTCTCATCATCCTCTGCATCTACCTTTGCAGTATCCTGCTCTTGTTCATCATTCTGACTTGTCACATCATCATTTGCTTCTTCTGTTGCATTTTCCTGTGCAGTTTGTGATTCATCCGATACAGCATTTTCTTCAGCTACATTGTCTACAGACATCTCTGTTTCCTCATTCTTGTCTTCAGCTGTATTAATTTTTGATTCTTCAACCTGTAAATCACCCTCAGGCTGAGGATCTAAAGCACTTTTATCAGTTTGCTGCACATCATTTACAGGTTCACTTTCTTCCAAGGTTGCTGCCACTAAATCCATTGGCTGTACAGACATCTTTTTATCCAGATTCTGATTCATGTCTTCGATCTTTGTAACAAGATCACTACATTTTTCATATAGATCATCGTATCTGTCCTGGGTTTCCTTTTCCAGCAATACATTTTTTCTTTCACTCACATGCTGCTCTACATTTTTTGTAATCTGAGATCTTGTTACACAAAGCCAGATCGCAATTGACGCAAGAATTATAGAAATAATTGTTGCTGCCAGTGATAATGTTGCATTCAATACAGAATTGCCCTGATTGGCAATACAAATCGTTCCTGATATCAGAATTACCGAAATTATCAGAATATAGCGGATGTGAACTCTGTATAAATCCGCCTGTTTCACATGTTCTTCGTCATAATCATTCTTCTTATCTGTCATTTTCTCCACCTGTCCCTTACATGCTTTCTCTTTTCTCGACGTTTTCTAATATAGCACCTTCTCTATGTATGTAAAAAGTGCCTCCAGCTTGGGAAACACCGTCAAAGCCGTACTAAAATCTTCCAATTAACCGCAAATTTTATTATATAATAGGGTATATTTTGTGTCAAGATATTGGATATAAGAATTATTTTCGCTGTAAGCAAAAATTCATCACAGCAAAGCTTTTTACCT
>CAJMQE010000032.1 GCA_905215405.1 uncultured bacterium | reverse complement strand
GATTGAGAAAAGAAATTTTCAACTAATTTATGCTTGACTTTTCATAGCTGGTCTCCTTTAAGCTTTTATTTATTTAAAAGTTGTTGATAGTATTCAAGTGTATCGATGGAATTTATGTCGATCAGCGAATTTATCTTTTTGAGATAGGATACGGTACTATCAAGTACGTCTAGTGTCCCCTCATCAAGGTCTTCAAAACATTTGTTTCTGATCATTGTAAGGTTACTTGCCTTGTCACGGCTTGGTTCAATGTAATCCGCAACAAAAACAATCTGTTCCAAAGGCGTCATAGCCGGACATCCGGTTGTATGAACGGCAATTGCATGGAGGATTTCCGGATTGCTGACGTGATATTCATGTTCAGCCAAATACGCACCAAGTTTACCATGAAGCAAGTATGGACTCTGCTCTTCTGTTTCCGTTACTGGAATATGATATTCTCTACATAATCGTAACTGTTCCTCATCAGGAATGCATTTCGCACAATCGTGCAATAATCCTGCCATATATGCTTTATTCATATCTACTCCATAACGCATGGCAAGACAGGCTGCTGTATACGCAACTCCAAGAATATGTTTGTATCTTGATTTTGTAACCTTCTCTTTGACCATTTTACGGATTTTTTCATCATCATAGTCTTTTTCATCAATCAACATATTTTACTCCATTTCTGCGTGTCAGACGAGCTCTGAACAGTAGGAACGAATCTTCATTCGTTTAAAATACAGATTTCAGACTTCATATCAATGTCTTATACTATATCATATGAGTGTTCTCTTAAAGCATTACGATAATTGACAGATAATTTAACAAGTAATCTGAATATAGTCGTAGTGTTACATAGGGTTGACATAACAATTTTATGTTAACCTTATGTAGTGAACCCACTCATTACTTATTTCGATTCCATTACAAAACAGGCTCTCGACATATTATGTTCTTTTCCAGCATTGTATTTTTTAAATATTGAGAATGTTTCCCGCCTATTTGTATAGACTGTTAGCCTCTATATAAGCAGCAACTGCAGGAGACACCAGATCACTGATACTTTGTCCATTTACAACATTTTCACGAATCTGGCTTGAACTAACAGGCATATCTGGTACATGAAGAATTCTAATATCAGCCTGATATTTATCGGTTAGATAGTGAATGAATTTCTCAAATTCTGCATCTGGATGTCTGTCTCTATTAGCCACAACAAGTGTGCATAATTTCATTATAATTTCCGGATGATACCATTTTTCAATGCTAAACAGAGAATCTGCGCCGATTATAAAATAGATCTCTTCATACAGATCCTTTAATTCCTGTAGTGTTTCTGCCGTATACGAATAACCGCTCCTGGTTATCTCAAGATCAGAAAATACCAATCCAGGATGTCCTTTAATTGCAAGTTTAACCATATCACTACGTTTGCCTGCATCAAGAACAACCTGACTTCTTTTATGTGGTGGATCTCCAGATGGCATGACCAGCACTTCATCCAGCTGAAACTGTTGATAGGTCTGGATTGCCATCTGAACATGTCCATTATGAATCGGATTAAATGTTCCACCCATTATTCCGATACGTTTTTTCAAAATGATCAGCTCCTGTTATTTAAGCATTCTTTTTTCTAGCTTTTGGCAATTCGATTTTTCTCTTATCTTCATCTTTTGCTTCTTTATAAAGAACGATTTTTTTACCAATTACCTGAACTACTTCAGAACGTGTTCTTTCTGCCAGAACAGATGCAAGATCTTTAGGATCATCTGCGCAGTTCTGTAATACATTTATTTTTATCAGTTCTCTTGCTTCCAAAGCTTCTGCTACTGCTTTTGTATACTCTGGTGTAAGACTTGATTTTCCCAGCTGGAAAATAGGTTCCATTGTCATTGCAAGACCTTTTAAATATGCTCTCTGTTTACTTGTCATTATATTCCTCCTATAAGCAAAGGCTGATTCTCTAATTCTAGGAAACAGCTATTTATCATTTATTCGTAATAATCAAATTCAAGATATCCGCCAACTTTAACGGTATCCCCTTCCTGAATGCCCAGTCCATTTAACTGATCAATAATTCCATTATCCTTTAAGAACTTCTGGAAGAAGTTAAATCCTTTTTCTGAATCCAGATTTGTATAACCCAGAAGACGGTCAATTCTTGGACCTTCAATTGTAAATTCTCCTTCTGCTGTCTGTTCAACAGTAAATGGCTCATTTGGATTGTCCATAATATCTTCCATAAAGAATTCTTTTTCGAATACAACAGGTTCTTCAGGAAGCTGCGCAAGCAGATCACTGACATGATAAAGAAGCTCTTTCAGTCCTTTACCACTAACTGCAGATATCGGAAATACTTTAATTCCAGCAGGTTCAAATTCATCCTTTAATGTCTGGATTGGATTTTCATCTCCATCATATAAAGCATCAATTTTGTTTGCCGCGATAACCTGAGGTCTCTGAAGCAGTTCTGGATTATAATTTTCAAGTTCTTTATTGATTGCTTTGATATCAGCAACGGGATCTCTGCCTTCAGTTGAGGCTGCATCAACGACATGAATCAGAACTTTCGTACGTTCAATGTGACGAAGGAACTGATGACCAAGGCCAACTCCTTCTGAAGCACCTTCAATCAGACCCGGAATATCCGCCATAACAAAGCCATGGCCATCGAGATCGACAACACCAAGATTAGGATTCAAAGTGGTAAAATGGTAATTTGCAATTGCAGGTTTTGCATTGCTGACGCGGGATAATAATGTAGATTTTCCTACATTTGGGAATCCTACAAGACCAACGTCTGCAATTACTTTTAATTCAAGACGTACCCAGAGTTCCTGAGCTTCCTGTCCTGGCTGTGCAAATTTAGGTACCTGCATAGTAGGTGTAGCAAAATTCATATTCCCTTTTCCGCCACGTCCACCAACAAGAATTGTTTCACGAAGATTGCCATTAGACATATCTGCGATAACTTTACCTGTAGTATCATCCTTGATGACTGTTCCTTCTGGTACTTTAATAATAAGATCTTCTCCATCTTTACCATGACAACGTTTTTTGCTGCCTTCTTCACCAGCCTGTGCAGCATATTTCTTGTTATGTCTGAAATCTCCCAGTGTATTAAGACCTTTATCTACTACAAAAATGATGTCGCCACCGCGTCCACCATCACCACCATCAGGTCCGCCATCTGGTACATATTTTTCACGGCGGAAACTTACATGTCCATCGCCGCCTTTTCCTGATTTAATAAAAATTCTAGCGTTATCAGCAAACATTCTAATCACCCTTTTCTAAAACAATTGTTTATATAAAGCGTCCTGGCCGGACCAGTTCGCCTAGTTTCCATATTTATCATACAGATACTGATATTCGACTCTAAGCTCATGTAAGAAGCTGTTTATTGTCTAAAATACCTGCACTAGTTCTATTCTATCTGTAATTTCTGTTTCTTTTATTGTTCCCCAAAATTTGAAGTATAAAATATGATTTAACTAAAACAAGCTTCAAACCCTAAGATTTCAAATGATTTCCTAAGATTTGAAGCTTAAATTCAAGAACTTAAATTATTCGTTTGTTGCTACTGGGTAAACAGAAACCTGTTTCTTGTCTCTGCCTTTTCTTTCGAATCTTACGATACCATCAACAGTTGCGAATAATGTATCATCGCCACCACGACCTACATTAACACCTGGATGAATTTTAGTACCACGCTGTCTGTAAAGAATATTACCAGCTAAAACGAACTGACCATCAGCTCTTTTTGCACCTAATCTCTTAGATTCAGAATCTCTACCGTTCTTTGTAGAACCAACGCCCTTTTTATGAGCGAAAAACTGAAGATTCATATTCAACATAAACTTACACCTCCTCGAATGAGACTGAAATATATTTGGAATTATCCATGGCTATACTTGTTACACCAAGTTCAAATGCCTTAAGTAAAACAGCACATTCGCTACTTGCTTCTGACTTTAAACGTAATGTTACGATAGCCGTTTTTTCATCAACTTCACAATCAAATGCATCATTAGTAAAACTCTCTATGGAATTCACTGTATTCGTTACTAAAGTCGATATAGCTGCGCATATGATATCACTTCCTGCTTCTGCGTATCCGGAATGACCACTTGCGCGAAATCCTACAATTTCATCGTTATTACTTTTGTAGATTGTAATTCTCGTCATCTGAATCACCACTAATTAAAATTAAGCATTGATTTTTTCAATCTTAACTTTAGTAAATAACTGTCTGTGACCGTTCTTTTTGTGATATCCAGTTTTTCTCTTATACTTATAAACGATAACCTTCTTATCTTTTCCTTCTTCTACAACGCTTGCAGTTACTGTAGCACCTGCTACTGTTGGTTCACCAACAACTGCTTCTCCGTTATTTACGAAAAGAACCTGGTCAAATGTAACAGTGTCACCAGCGTTTAAACCAAGCTTTTCAACTTTGATAACGTCGCCTTCAGAAACTGTGTACTGTTTACCACCTGTTGCTATAATTGCGTACATATGGCACCTCCTAATTAAATACTCGCCAGCTTCGGTGTTGTTAAAATAACAAGCTTATGACCTCACTGTGCGGCACACTAGATTATAATATATCTTTCAACATATTTTGTCAATGTTTTTTTGCCTTTTTTCACATATTATGTAAAATTATTTCTATTTACTATAATTGCTGACATTGGACTGATCCACTTTTTCAAATGGGACCCATACATATTTACCATCCTCTGATACTCCGTCAATAGATGATGCCGTAGAACCTTTTCCAAGTGCGATCGCCGTATTTACAGCTGCTTCGCCTTGAAGTGGTGCGGACTGGTATACAGTAAACGCAAGAGTTCCATCCTGAATCGCTTTACAACCATTTGTCGTGGCATCTACACCGAGCACAGGAATATTCAAATTGTTGCTCTGACTGACAGCTACTGCACCAAGTGCCATAGCATCATTATTTGCAACAATGGCATCTGCTCGCTGTCCGGTTTTCACAAATAAAGAAACCATTTTAGCTGCAGTCTCTTCACTCCAGTCTGCATTATCCTCGAACAGGTAATTGATCTTCTTACCGGATGCTTCCATTGTTTCTTTAAATGCACTTGTTCTGCCTTCTGCACCAGAATGTCCTTTTTCACCTTTTAATAAAATAATATTCCATTCATTCTTAGATGCGTATTTTGAAAGCAGATATTCTGCCTGATACTGACCAGCCACTTTTTCATCTGAACCAACATACATGTACTTATCTTTTTCAAGAAGCGAAGCATCTGGCGCACTGTTTATAAATACGATTGGCAGATTATTTGCCATTGCCTCCATCTGCAACGTTGTTGCTGTATCGATTGGATTACAGATGATCACATTATAGCCTTGTGAAGATGCATTTTTTATTTGTTCGACCTGCTTTTCAACAGAACCATCAGCTTCGACTACATCAAGCTGAATTCCTTCCGCTTGTGCAGTACTTTTTGCAGAATCTGCAAGTGCAAGCCTAAAATCATCATTTAAATCTGTAATTGTCAGCAGTATTTTAACCGAATCCTTACTGTTAGCACCAGATGTCTGATTGGAGCACCCAGTAAGTGAAACAATAAGGAACATTGCGGACAGCAATATCATTTTTATTTTTTTCATTTGAGTATTCTCCTATATTTTAAATTTCTGAACCTGTTGGGTAAGTCCATCTGATTTTTCAGCAAGACTCTCTGCAACATCAGCAACTGACTGGCTATTATCCATGACATTATTTGCCTGAACGACCATAGATTCGGATGTAGCAAGAATTTCATCAGAGCTTGCTGCCTGTTCCTCTGAAATAGCAGCGACATTTGCAGCGACTTCATCTACTTCATTGACTTTCTTGATCATATCGCTGACCAAATGACTTGTATCATCAATATTTGCAAAGATTCTGTCAAATGTTCGAATTGCATTCTGAATCAATTCACTACTGCTTTCAATCTGCGTATTACTGTCGGCTGCCTGACTTACTGTATTCTTGACATGAAGATTAATTTTGTCAATCAACTGTGAAATGTTTGCAACAGCATCTGTACTTGTCTGTGCCAGTGAACCGATCTGAGTTGCAACTACCGCAAAACCACGGCCTGCTTCTCCAGCTCTTGCTGCTTCAATGGAAGCATTCAGTGCAAGAAGATTTGTTTCATCTGCAATAGAGCCAATCATCGCAATAATTTTATTAATTTCAGCAGATGCTGATCCAACATCCTGAATGGCCAGCTGCAGATTTTCAATAGATACACGAATTGTCTTCATTGCATCACTGATATTCTGCATATCTACTTTACCTTCTTTAGAAATATCCACAGTCTCTTTCATTTTTTCATCTACAGACTGTCCATTTGCTCTTGTATCGGCAACGACCATTGCTAGTGTTGTAGCACTTTAGGCAATTTCATTGACCGACTCAGATAACTGATCTACTGTCGTATTCAGTTCTTTCATGGACTCGGACTGAATCGAAGAAGATTCCAGCATATTTCCGGATATTTCTTTACTTTCCTTAGCATGCTCACCCATATTATCTGCTATATTTCGAACATCAGACAGCATTTTTCTCATTGCACTGATAAATTCTTTCAGATGACTTCCCATAACTGCGATTTCGTCTTTCCCCTTAGCGGTTACATCAATTGTAAAATCGCCCTCCGTCATGGTCGTAATGACAGAAGTCAGTTTATTGACAGGCTTCATGACATAATTGATTGTACGTTCAATTAATACAGATAAAACGATCAGAGAAAGTGCTCCAATCAGGATCATGACATTTCTCAGACGTGCAAGACCACTTAAAATGGTTGCAGTTGGAACGTAGGATACCAGTACCCAGTCTGTATTTGCAACATTTTCAAATGCTACCATCTGACCATTATCTTTGTATGTCTCAGAATCACCTGCTACAATCTTTTCACCGATTGTTTTCAGGAAAGGATCACTGGCCTGGTTCAGATCAGTAAAAGTATTTTCACTGTCCCTATGTGCCAGGATTGTTCCAGTCTGCTTGTCAACTAAAAATGCCTGTGCATTTTGCATTTCAATAGCAGAGTTAACAATAATTGCGATTTTATCAAGAGAAAGATCTGCACCAATCACTTTCAGATTATCTGTTCCATCATCCAGTATTGCTGATGCACTGAGCAGGTTGCTGCCATCGGTCCCCTTTCTCGCATTCCCATAATCCATATGATATCTTGTCAGACCTTCTTTATACCAGACAGCCGATGTTACGTTTTGCTCCTTTTTCGCAGAAGCTGTTGCCGTATAAAGATTTCCCTGGCTATCTCCTATGTAGAGCCCTTCAGGAAAATTCTTATTAAAGTCGTAATAGGAATTGAGAATCTGTGTAAGCTGAGATTCATCCGGTTTCAGAGTTTCAATTGTCTGTTTTGCAGTCTCAAAGCTTGCTAGATTATTTTCGAGCCATGACTGAATTTCGACAGACTGATGCGAAGCAGATACCTGTAAAAGGGACTCTGCCTGCGATTCAATTAAGTTTTTTGAGTAGTAATAAGAAATATACACAAGAATGAACATGGTGATGACCACTACCGGTACGATCACACTAAGAAGCTTCATTCTTATTGAATTTCTATTCTTAACCCCGTTTTTCATATCGTCTCCTCCTTCGTATATGATAGTGTTAGTGTAATAAATAAAAGTTTCTATTGCAAGAAATCTTAACAAATATTAAGACAATTTTCGACAAAAAAAGAAAAACCGTACGATTCAATACGGTTTTTCATAAATAATAACAGGAACAGGTTTAACTTCTATTTGTTTTCGCCTATTTGTGATAAATACCTGATTTCTTGACACAATATTCTATTCATCTATAAAGGATTTTAAATCATAATATGGTTCCAGATAATCGGCCGTCTTTGTGAGCATTTTCTTAAACAGGGACCGGGACTGATCTACTGTTAATTTTGAGCAGAGCGGCTGACTGATAAAGGCCTCAAGAATCTGATTCAAATCGCGATTTTTGATTCCTTCATATAAATCTTCAACATTTTCAAGATTCCTGCGAACAAGATTAGCTGCTCCAGCTGGAAGCGCCTTTGCTACAACAGGACTCACATTGTCATTGGAAAAGACCGCATTCGTCTCAACGATCGCTCCCAATGGAAAATCAGGCATTTGCCCCTTATTGGGCAGATTTACATTTGTAACTTTTACTTTGTGCCCCAGCAACGCACGTATCATATCAACTGCTTCTTCATCTGACTTCTTAACTTCTACCGGTTTATCGCCCCTTGCCAGCAGAATGGATTCCTGAATACGTTCCTGCTGCTGTCTGATTCGAAAGTCTACGGTCGTAAGAGCAAATTTCCATTCGTTAACCTGTTCTTTTGAATTTAAATACCACGCGTTGTTCATAAATTCGACCAGATGACGATCACCTGCTGCCCCCAGGCAACCATATCTTAAGTAAAGATCCATTTTAACACGATTTGCATATGCAAATGTATCTGTAAGATATTGATCCGCAGGTCCATTTTCATAATGTCCCTCTTCATAATGTTTCTTTATGTAATCGGAAAGAAGATCCATAATTTCAATGTTCTTATACTTTGCACTGGTTATCCATGTAAAATGATTAATACCAGATACATCTGTTGAAAGCGTATCCCTTGTTGTTTCAATCCCCGTCTGTTCTTTTAATACATCACACAGAAAGTCCTGCGTATGAAATACTTCATGGCAACACCCAAATGCTTTGATTTCAGGAAATACATCATATAGGGTTTTCGTACAGATGCTCATTGGATTTGTGAAATTAATGACCCATGCATTGGGACAGATTTCTCTTATTTTTTTTGCAAAATACTCGTAGATTGGCACAGTCCGCATAGCACGTAGAACGCCACCCGGACCACAGGTATCGCCAACACTCTGGTAAATTCCATATGTCTCGGGTTCATGTACATCTACACGCATCTGTTCAAAAGTCCCTGGTAAAATGGAAATTGCTACAAAATCCGCATCACGTAGTGCGTCATCTATTTTTCGATAGACCTTATATTCCCAAAAAGATACCGTTTCTTTTGCATCATTTATCCGAGCTCCAATTTTCTGGTTTCTGATTGCTGCCTCAATATCGATATCGTAGAGAGCGATTTCTCCCTGCAGATCTTCCGCAAGTGCAAGATCTGTCATAAACGTTCTTGCCCATTGTTTGGAACCACCTCCAAGATATGCGATTTTAATTTCATTACTTTCCTGCATTTTGATACCCCCACCAAGTTGTTCATTATTCTATAAAAAATTTATTCTATGATAATAGAAAATATAAGTCGAATGACTTTTTCCATACATACTACCATACATGCTATAAGATCAAAAAAGCCAGTCCACCGATAAGAAAGCCGATCATAGCTCCCGCAACGACATCTTTAATATAGTGAACGCCGGCCATTACTCTGATCGCTGCGATCAGAATAGTCAGAATGGACATAAAGAATCCTGCCGTTACATTAACCGAATAGCAGGCAACACAGATAACGGAAACAGACACAACATGTCTGCTTGGAAATGATTCTCCGGATTTGCCTTTTTCTACAATTGGTTTTATCGCAAGCTGTGCATAAGGTCTCGGTCTGTTTATATATTTCCTGATTATACTCACTGTAATAAATATGACTGCCGGAATCAATGCAAACTTAATGATCCTGACATCATGTTTAAGTGCAAGTGCCAACAGCAGTGTGGCATAAGTCATAAAAACGATCATTGGAAGAATAAAGTAAAGGAAACGAAAAGTTTCCAGTCTGATCTTATTCTCTCTGATCCATTCGGCTACCCTGTTATATCTATTCTCGTTCACTATTTTCTCCATTTCTCTGATTGTGTTGCTGGAAAAGTATTCGATAACTTTCGTGTAGTGGTCGACGAACCTTCTTACGTGTAATTTCTACAAGATCAAGCTTTGTCATATCAACAAGAACGGTAGACACTGGATCCTGTGCAAGAATCTTTCTAAATTCTTCTAATAACGTATTTCGCTTTGTACGATCCTCGATATTCATAAAATCAATGATTATAATTCCTGATAAATTACGCAGACGTAGTTGCTTTTCTATCTCAACTGCTGCCTCTAAATTGATCTTTAAAAATGTATCATCTTTTTGTTTCTTGTTTCCTGAAAACTTTCCTGTATTGATATCAATAACGGTGAGTGCCTCAGTCGGCTCAATGATCAGATATCCACCTGATTTTAGCCATACCTTCTTCCCAACAGCTTTTTTAATACAGTTTTCGATATTATAGAGCTTTTCAAGCGGTAACAGCTTGTCTTCATAGAGAACGAGCTTATTTGCTTCCTCAGGCGCATAAGAACCCAGATACTCTTTTATTGTTCTGTAAATATCCATATCATCGGTCACAATTGAATCCAGCTCCGCGTTATGAAAATTCTTCACATCATTGATATAGGATTCCTGATTCGCGTAAAGCTTTGTAAAAGCACTACGAAATGGTGCTGCAGACATCACTCGAACATAGTGTTCGATTAGTTCTTCTGCTTCGCCAACAATCCTTTCATTTTCGATATTTTCTGCATTTGTCCGGATAATAAAGCCAAATGGAAATTCTGTATGCGCTTTTCTCAACGGCTTCAGCAGATTCTTGAGTTCTTTTCTTCTTGTCTCGTCTTTGATCTTATTTGATACCATGACATTATCTGCATCTCTTGCAAGAACGACAAATTGTCCGGAAAGACTTAGATTACAACTGACAGATGGGAGTTTTGTTTTAATGCTTTCCTTCGATAACTGAACCAGCATCAGATCTCCGATGTTCACTTTGTCCGTGTTCTTTCTATTCAGAAATATATGGTCTTCATTAGCATCCATAGAATAATAACATTTTACACCTTTTGCGATTTCAATAAATGCACAGTTTATATTTTTTACTACATTTTCCACCCTACCTACATATATATTGCCAAGGCGGTGTTCTTCCTCTTCACTGATTGTAACATCAGTCATTGTAAAATTATCATATACACTGCTGATTATACAGTTCTGATTTCTTGTAACGATCAGCTTCTTATTCATAAATCATTATAACCTTTCAAGTTCCTTATTCAGACACAAATGCCGGTCAGCACAATTCATTTCAAATTGTTCAGACCGGCAGTGATCTTATTTTCTATCATAATACGAATACTATCTGTTTGCAAGTTCCTTTACGATATCTTCCCATGACACTCCTCGTAATACCATAAGTACCATGACATGATACAGAAAATCCGAAATTTCATATTTAATTTCTTCCGGATCCGGATTCTTTGCAGCTATAACAATTTCAGTCGCCTCTTCGCCGACCTTTTTAAGAATCTTATCAATTCCTTTATCAAAAAGATAGTTCGTATAAGAACCTTCTTTTGGATGTTCTTTTCTGTCTTCAATAACACGCATAACTTCATTAAATACTTTTAAAGGATTGGTCTCAGCATATTCAGTTGCAACGAGATTTCTATAAAAACAGCTTCTGTTACCAGTGTGGCATGCCGCACCGATCTGTTTTACTTTTGCTAACAGCGTATCATTATCACAATCGATTTCAATTGATTTTACATATTGAAAATGTCCTGAGGTCATTCCCTTGACCCATAATTCCTGACGACTCCGGCTAAAGTATGTCATTTTACCAGTCGTGATCGTTCTTTCATAGGATTCTTCATTCATATAAGCAAGCATGAGCACTTCATCTGTCTTATAATCCTGTACAATAACAGGAATCAATCCATCCGCATTCCGTTTGAACTCTGAAAAAGGAATCGCACTTTTAAATGTGTTCATCTGGATTCCATCCTGATCAAGTTTCTCTTTATATGCCATAAAATCAAATGACACAGTACTGATTGCTGCACCTGATATACCACATACGGTAGCCTCTTTTAAATAACTGCTGCCCACGGAAATCGTATCATCACAAGTCATAAGGACTGGTACATTTTTAAAATCAGTTTCCTTATACGTGTCATCACCTAGTTCTGATACAAAGATCATTCCTACCTCGTAATCAGAAGCCATGGTAATTGCATCTTTGTCTGTACCAATATACCAGAGACCAATTTTCTCTTTTCCAAAACGGTCACATACTTCTTTCATCATCAGAAGATTCGATTCTTTACAATCTTCCAGCAACGCCATTTTCGCTCCTGCATAGAGATATTTTTTAACATCTTCTACACGTTTGACATTACCACCGGTTATCACAGGGATATCTATCGATTTTGAGATCTGACGCAGGATGCCGATTGCCTTTTCGTGGGAATCATCATCATAGGACAGATCAATCACTAAAATTTCATCTGCTCCATTTTCACTAAAAGAGACAGCAATGTCCACTGGAGACTGGTCACTGATCAGTTTGGTACATTCTTTCGTTGTATATGCTAATTCATCCCTTATGTACATGACGGGAATCAGTTTTTTATATGTCATAGGTTCCTCCATTAATGTTCGTGATTTACAGGGTTCCTTTTGTAGATAATACCGATGTGATCCTTGGATCCCTGATGGTTGCATCATCAAGTGCTCTGGCAAATGCTTTAAACATGCCTTCTACAATATGATGATCATTTTCGCCTGAAATCTGTCTAATATGAAGATTCATTTCTGCCGCATACGAAATGGCGTAAAAGAATTCCTTTACCATCTGCGTATCAAAATAACCAACACGGTCACCTGTAAAAGATGCATCAAATACAAGATATGGTCTTCCAGACAGATCGATTGCACACATGATAAGAGCTTCATCCATAGGAAGCAGCATGGAACCATATCGTCTGATGGATTCTTTCTTTCCAACTGCTTCTTTGATTGCCTGCCCAAGAACAATTCCCACATCTTCGATGGTATGATGGCAATCTACATACAGGTCACCTTTTACTTCAACTTCCAGATCAAAAAGTCCATGTTTCGCAAAACTTTTGAGCATGTGGTCGAAAAAACCAATTCCGGTATTCACTGTTGCATTTCCTGTGCCATCAAGAACAAGGCTTAATCTGATATCGGTCTCACTTGTCGTTCTATTCACAGTAGCCTTACGTATTTGTGTTCTGTCCATATGCTAAATTACCTCCCATTAGTTTCTCAAAAGTACTATAAAATGTTCAGTCTTCAAATCTAACTTTGATCGAGTTCGCATGTGCAGTCAGTTTTTCAGCTTCTGCGAATTTTTCAATGTCTTTGTGAATTGGTGCAAGTGCTTCTTTAGAATACGAAATAATACTTGATTTCTTAATAAAATCATCCACGCTCAGAGCTGAGAAGAATTTTGCGGTACCATTGGTTGGAAGAACGTGGTTTGGACCTGCAAAGTAATCTCCAAGTGGTTCTGAACTATATTCCCCAAGGAAAATTGCGCCCGCATTCTTAATCTTTGTCATTATGTTGAATGGATCTTTTGTAACAATTTCAAGATGTTCAGATGCAATTTCATTGGCAACATCAATTGCTTCTTCCATGGATTCGGCCAGCAGTATGTAACCATAATTTTCAAGTGATTTGCTAAGAATTTCTTTTCTGGATAACTGATTTAAAAATCCATCGATTTGTTCTGATACTTTTCCTGCAAGTTCTTCACTTGTCGTAATCAGAATTGCAGATGCCATTTCATCATGTTCGGCCTGAGACAAAAGATCTGCAGCTACATATCTAGGATTTGCTGTCTCATCAGCAATTACAAGGATTTCACTTGGTCCAGCAACTGAATCAATGCTGACGTATCCAAATACAGCCTTCTTTGCAAGTGCTACATAAATGTTACCAGGTCCAACGATCTTATCTACTTTTGGAATGGATTTCGTTCCATATGCAAGTGCTGCAATCGCCTGTGCGCCACCTACTTTATATATAATATCCACGCCAGCTTCATTTGCAGCTACGAGCGTACCTGGATTTACCTTTCCATCTTTTCCTGGTGGTGTCGTCATAACGATCTGCTCTACCCCTGCTACCTTAGCAGGCATAATATTCATCAGAACAGAAGAAGGATATGCAGCTTTTCCGCCAGGAACATAAACACCAACTCTTGCAAGTGGTGTGACCTTTTGTCCAAGGATCGTTCCATTCGGTGTTGTATCGAACCAGCTGTATTGTTTCTGTTTTGCATGGTAATCTCTGATATTGACCAATGCTTTTCGTATAACATCGATTAGATCTGGATCTACTGCACGATATGCTTCTTCGATTTCTTCCTTGGTAACAACAAAATTGGATTCATTGATATCTGCACCATCAAACTTCTTTGTATAATCAAATAAAGCCTGATCACCGTTGGCACGTACCGTATTTAAAATATCATTAACAGCTGCTTCGAACTTGCCATAGCTGTTAGGACTTCTCTTTAATAAATTTTCTAAGATATTATTTTTACTTTCTGCTGTCAGTTTAACTGTTCTCATATTATACTGTCCTCCTTATACTTCCTGATTTTCATTTTCCAGATAATTCTTCAGATCATTGATCAGCTTTGTAATCCGTTCATTCTGCATTTTCATACTGACCTGATTGACTACCATTCTGGCTGAAAGTGGACATATTTCTTCAAGGACTTTCAGTCCGTTTTCTCTTAAAGTTGCTCCTGTTTCAACAATGTCGACAATGACTTCCGATAGTCCTACGATTGGAGCAAGTTCAATGGAACCATTTAATTTGATAATTTCAACTGTCTGATGTTTCTGATTATAAAAATAGTCTTTTGCAATATTCGGATACTTGGTAGCGACACGGATCAATTCGTGATGTTTCAGTAACTCTGCCGCTGATTGAGGACCGCATACACACATTTTACAATTGCCCGTCTTTAAATCATAGACTTCATATAACTTTCGCCCTTCTTCCAGAATCGTATCTTTCCCGACTATACCAATATCAGCTGCTCCATATTCTACATAAGTAGGCACATCCGTTGCTTTTGCGAGGAAGAAACGAAATCCAAGTTCTTCATTCTGGAAAATAAGCTTTCTTGACTTTTCATCTTTCATTTCATCACAGCTGATACCAATCTTTTCAAATATATCAAGTGTCTTTTTTGCAAGACGTCCTTTTGCCAATGCTATTGTTATATATCTCATTCTCCGTCACCTCCAATTAATGCTCCGATATCCGCTTTATTATGTTCGCCTGTTGACACATTAATCACTTCAACTTCATTCTGATTGTTGAGGCTGAAAATTCCACCCAGGTTATTATTTTTTGCATAGGCGATATAATCATCCATAGTCTTCTCATGATCTTTACAAAGCAGATTTACATTCATATTGGTAGAACGAAAATATTTTGCAATTCCAATTGCCCAGTCACGATCAGCGTGATTATAAATAACAAGCGAGCCACTTTTATCGATTGGAAGTGTGATCTTCTGTCTGTCGAGTGCGACCATCAGTTGATCTACTGTAATTGAAAATCCAATAGAGTCCCGCTCTTCTCCAAACTGACCGATTAATTTGTCATAGCGTCCACCTTTTACAAGCGTGTCGCCAGTTCCATATGTATATGCGTTAAAGATCACTCCGGTATAATATGCATGTTTGCTTACCATTCCCATATCAAATGTTACATAGCGTTCATTTCCATAAACCTTTAACAGATCATACAGATCTTCCAGTCGTGCAATTGCATTTAATGCCTGCGCATTTCCTGTCAGTTCCTTTGCTTTTCCAAGTACTTCCTGGGATCCAAATAACTTTGGCAGTTCCATAAATGTATCCGTGATCTGTTTACTGATGTTGCGTGCATTAAATAATTCCTGTACGCCAAAATAGTTTTTGTTCTGAATAAGATCTAACAGTTCTTCTTCACAATCTCCTGAAATTCCAGCCTCCTGAAATAACCCACGAAAAATTCCAACATGACCGATCTCGACCTGAAACTCTTTAAGTCCCGCTTTCTGCATACAGTCAATCACCATAGAAATCATCTCTGCATCCGCTTCCAGTGAATCATCATTGATCAGTTCTGCGCCCATCTGTGTGGTTTCTTTTAAACGACCCTGATAACTACTGTTATTAATGTAAGTATTTCCCATGTAACAAAGTTTCAATGGCATTGACACACCATCATAATATTTTGCAGCAGATCTGGCAATTGGTGGCGTCATATCCGGTCTGAGTACCAGTGTATTTCCATCTCGGTCGAAAAATTTGAACATTTCGTTTGAGGCAACACTTCCACGTTCTTGATTGAACACATCAAAAAATTCGAAAGTAGGTGTCTGGATATCGTTATAACCGTACATTTTTAAGACATGATGGAGTCTGTCCTGAAGCACTAATTTCTGTGCACACTCACCATTGTAAATATCTCTGACACCTTCCGGTGTATGTAATAATTTTTTCATAAACATACTTCCTTTCTGTACTTTCATTTAGTAACGTGCTACCACGTAATAGTGTGATTATACAGTACATTTATTTATTTGTCAACAACATATCATCATGCAAATGTTCTCTGTAGATGATAAAACGGTTACCCCCTTTCATTTTTGCTATGCCCAGTGCCTTGACAGCTTTGTCAAATATAACATCTCTCTCTTTACCATTTATAGGGTATCTTGCGATTCCAATTGAGAAATGAAAAGTAAGGCTACTATCAAGTTTTTTCAGGTTCCACAGAACTTTACTGCGCAGCATTTCTACAAACGCTCTTGTTTTAATATCTGTTTCAATTCCTTTTATGGCAATTGCTATGGTATCCTGCTCATATTGTGCTACAACACCCCGGTAAGAAAGCATTTCGCGAATCGTCTGCCTTACTGATTCAATGAGCCGAATCTGATCCTCTTTCCTGGCATTCTCCCTATAGTCAAGATATTCCTCCATTTGAATCAGCAAAATGGTATAGCTGTACTCAGCATTTAACAAGATATTTCTGGTTACATATTTTTTAAGATCTGGCCAGGTTAGTAATTCATGAGCATTTAAGAGATCATGTGTATTCTGCGTGTAACTGACAGGTGTAGTATCGATATTTCTGATACTACCAGCGACAATGTCCATCTGCCGCGTAACAGCCCCTTTTAATTCCAGTTGTTCCATGCGGCCATCCATATTAAGAAAAGAAGCAGTGATCTGATGGCAGAAATCGCGTTTATTTGTTCTGATATCATGGCAGAATTCCCGAAACTCTGCGATCGTCTGTTTTTGAATGCACTCTCCACTGATAAATCCCGATTCAAAATCGTCAAGATTCTGCTCGAGTATGGAGATCAGAGAATTATCAACAAAATTATATAAATTAATGGTATTGGTTTTACGATTGTAATAGAATACGACTTCCCCTTCCAGGGCAAGTAAATGACTGTATGTGATCAAAGTATCACGATAAGATTTGTTCTGCTTTTCCATAGAAAGAATATCGGAAATATGCAGGCGAAGATATTCATTGGAATTCCCATTATTACTAAATTCACAGATCTTTTCGACTTTCATGAGCATCCATCGGTAAGAATTATCAACCCTTTTCATCCTCAGGACCATTGATTTTGCGGTATTCACCTTAAGAGAATCAGCCACATCTATAAAATCATCGAGATCTACCTGATGTATGATATCGGTAATAATATAATTTGTGGCCGTTCCAACAAAGCGATAAAATATTTCATTAGCAGTTACAATAATAAAATTCTGATCTATAATGGCTTCTCCATCCATCAGATCATATTTTTCAATAACATTTGTTTCCATAGTAAGTCCCCCTGTTTAGTTAATTAACATAATATTATTATGTTAACTATGTATATTTACCCGGTAAAACAAATTCTGATTTTATATTTTTGTATCCGGTCTGCTGTCGAGATCTTTCTGGATCATTTCGATATAATGAACCATAATTTCCTGTGCAGATCTGATTTTGTAACTTTTATCAATTTCTTCATATGTAAAACTTTTTCTGCCACCTTCCTTTGCCCGATTCCAAAATTTCATGATGTCATGGTAAGGAAGGTAATAGATTTCATTTAATGACGTATAATGGACAATTATAAAGGAGATTCCACCCTGTTTTTCAAAGTCAGTCATGAACTGAATCTGATGTTCGTGAATGTTTGCCAGTGGAAAGGTAAGCGTTGCTGATTCCTTTGCATCAAAACAAACTGGAATCCCCTGAACGACACCAATATAATCGACTGTACTTTTGGAATCAAAATAAGCCAGTGTTATATGCCTGGTCGCCTTATCGATCTGGATCGGCTTGATTGGCGTCGGAATTTTCTGAATCAATGCCAGATTATGCAAAAGATATTTTTCGTTAGTAAAATTAATCAGCTCTTCTAGTGCAGAACCTCTAAGTCCTCTTGAATTCCAGGTTCCCATAACTTTTCACCTCTGAGTACTGCATTCATATCAGAAGGAAGTTCTGTATGAATGTCTAGTTTTCTTTGTGGATATACCACTTCATATGCATGCAGCAGCTGGGACGCTACCTGATATTTCTCCCTATACTGCTGATTTGTGCCTGCATTTCCATATTTAGAATCACCAATGATCGGATGTCCGATAGATGCCAGATGTGCACGAATCTGATGTGATCTTCCTGTTATCAGATTTACCTTGAGTAGCGTAATCTGGCCATTCGTAGCGATTGGAATATATTCAGTCTTAATTGGAAGTGATTCTTTGTTCACTGCCCTGCTGCTGATGGTCACCTTATTTTTCTGCCTGTCTTTTGTCAGAAATCCATCAATCAGACTTCGATCTTTTACGGTTCCTTTGACAATACAAAGATAATATTTATGAATGGAACGTTCTTTAAAAGCCAGGGACATTTCCTGCAGGCCATGAATCGTTTTTCCACCAACAACAATGCCACTGGTATTTCTATCAAGTCTGTTGCAGATACCCGGACGAAACTGTGCAAGTACTTCCTGCGTCAGCTGTCCTGTAGAAAGCAGATATTCTGTCATGTATTCGATCAGGGATATGTCATCTGGTTTTGCCTTTTGGGACAACATGCCAGAAGGTTTATTGATCATGATGATATCCTCATCTTCATAGACAATATCAAGCCGTACAGCTTTATGTGCCTGTCCTTTTTTTGTCGTTTTTGCATTGTCTGCTCCGCTACTAACGGGTTCATGGACAGCAAACTTTTCAAGTGTCTCATCGGCGAAAAATATTTTGACAGAATCATTTTCACACAGTCGTTCGCTGCCATCTGCCTTTTTTCCATTTAACGTAATATTCTTTTTTCTCAGCATTTTGTAGAGAAAGCTTTTCCCTGCCTGATTCAGATATTTGGCAAGATATTTATCAAAACGCTGTCCTGCCTCTGTTTTTGTAATAATAAGTTCTTTCATAGACACATCGCCTGAACGGTCTCATTGACCCAACCGGCTCTTTCCTTTACTTCTTCAATATTTTCCTGATTAATATTAGCATTTAAAAATTCAATTCTCTTAAAGAACTGATTTCTGTCTTTATAGAGTTGTACGGTTACATTCTTATGTTTTCCTTCTGCCAAGAATTCTTTCATGCTTTTTTCAAATGCTTTTGGATCGACTTTGTCTGAATCCGTAAGTGCACAGACTACATTTGGGGTAACCACGGCAGCCTGCACCGGCATAACTTTTTCTTTTGAAGTGACAATACAATCATAATCACAGATACACTGATCCGCCAGTTTATTTACCTGCTCATATAATTCTTTGTCCGCCGGATGATAACACAGGAACAGAATATAATTCACTGCGATTTTTGCAACGGGAAGAGACAGAACAGCTCCAATTACGGTAAGGTAATTTGCTTTCGATCCAAAAATCAGGACTCCTGCCACAACAAATGCAGTTATAATTGCAATACCTGTAAAAGTCTTAATTCCCTGCACTTTTCTTCTGTATTTTATGTATCCAAACTGACACTTTTTAATCTTCATATAAGCTCCAATCTGCTCTTATTTACCATAGAGCATTTTTAGTATGATTTTGTGAGGAATGATCTTACTGAGCAGATGGACCGCCTTCATCGGCAGGCCATAGACAGAAAGTTCTTTATCTGCAGCAGAATCACGCATTGCTTTCAATACAACCGCAGGTGCCTTCGCCATAAAGAATTTCTTATACCAGGTCGAATCTCCATCTGGATCAGCAATGTCAAAGAATTCTGTACTAACTGGTCCTGGACATACTGCTGTTACATGAATCCGGCGTTTCCTTAATTCACAACGAAGTGCCCGAGTAAAACTCAGCACATATGCTTTTGATGCAGCATAGACTGCAAATTGTGGTTGCGGAAGAAATGCAGCAACAGAAGCAATATTAATGATCCGGCTGCTTTCTTTCATGTAAGGAAGAACGAGGTAGGTTACCGCAGTCAGTGCCCTGCAGTTCGTTGTGACCATGCCCGTCTCATCCTCATAGGATCCCAGTTCAAAAGATCCGGTCTTGCCGTACCCTGCACAGTTTACCAGCATTTTTACATCCGGTCTGTCTGCAACAAGTGCATCAGCAAGTATTCTGATATCGCTGTCGGTATCCAGATCAAGTGGTAGTATTCTGACTTTCTTCTTTAATTTTCTACTGAGTTCTCTGAGACGATCCTCTCTTCTTGCAATGATCCATATCTCATCGATCATCTGATATTTCTTTGAAATTTGTCTGGCGAATTCTTTTCCTAACCCCGAAGATGCACCAGTTACAATAGCTATTTTCATTTATAAAGCACCTCATTTCTGATAATTTAGTGTCGTATTTTAACGATGTCTCTTTTGTGTATTACCAGATCTTATTTTTGTATCACTTCGTTTATTTTTGTTACCGGGATCAAATTTTTGAACACTACGGCTGGTTCTTCCTTCCGCTTTCATGCTGCCTTTTTCTGATTTTCTCCCATTTGCAAATTTAACATTGCCCTGTTCTTTTAATTTATTTTTCAGTCCACCTGATTTTCCCTCAAATCTGGCTTTCCCTGTATTTTTTGCTCTATCAGGAGCATTTTTTCTATCATTTGATTTTGTTCTAAATGAACTTGAAGACTTTTCAGATGACTTTGTATGCTCATTCTTACCAACTTTGTCCACTGTTCTTTTTTTATCCTGTTTTCCAGAGCTAACGTGTTTCTTTTCTGTCTTATAATAATGTTCGATCTTTCTTGGTGGAATCAGACAATGTGGTTCAAAACCGATCAGATCTTTTCTGCCATTTTCCAGAAGTGCCTCTTTTACCAGGTCATAGTTATCCGGATTCTTATACTGAATCAACGCTCTCTGCATAGCCTTTTCATGGAAAGTAACTGGTGTATATACCTTTTCCATTGTTCTTGGATCGTATCCGGTATAATACATACATGTCGATACCGTTGATGGTGTTGGATAGAAATCCTGTACCTGTTCTGGCATATATCCAAGATCCCTGATATATTCAGCAAGTTCAATGGCTTCTTTCATAGTGGAGCCAGGGTGCGATGACATCAGATACGGAACAACGAATTGTTTCTTTCCAGTTGATGCGTTGATCTTTTCATATCGTTTAATAAAGGACATATAAACATCATTTGATGGTTTTCCCATACGGGTCAGTACTTTATCCGAAATATGTTCTGGTGCGACTCTTAACTGACCACTGATATGGTTCTGGCACAATTCCCGTAAAAATGTATCATCACTGTCAGCCATAACATAATCAAAACGTATTCCAGAACGAATAAATACTTTCTTTACCTTTGGAATATCCTGCAGCTTTCTTAGTAGTTTGACGTAATCCTTATGATCGACAGTCAGATTTTTACATGGTTTTGGCCACAGGCACTGTTTGTTCGGACAAACCCCTTTCGTCAGCTGCTTTTTACAGGAAGTATGTCTAAAATTAGCAGTTGGTCCGCCAACATCATGAATATATCCTTTAAATTCAGGATCTTCCGTCATTTCCTTCGCTTCTTCTATTATTGATTCATGACTACGGGTCTGAATAATTCTTCCCTGATGAAAAGTCAGTGCACAGAAGCTGCAGCCACCAAAGCAGCCACGATTACTTGTAATAGAGAATTTAATCTCTGAGAGTGCAGGAATTCCTCCTAATGCCCTATAAGAAGGATGATAGTCTCTCATATACTGATAACTATAGACGTCATCCATTTCTTCCTGTGTCAATGGTAATGAAGGTGGATTCTGTACAACGTACATCTTCTCTTTATATTTTTCTACCAGTGTTTTTGCAACAAATGGATCTGTATTGTTATACTGGGTGTTAAAGCTTTCCGCAAACACCTTTTTGTCGGCTACAATTTCATCAAAAGTTGGCAGTTCAATATAATCATATAGATTATCCAGTGACTTCGTCTTATAGACGGTGCCCCGAATAAATGTTATATCAGATACAGCAATTCCGCTATTTAATGCGTCAGCAATCTCTACAATGGAATGTTCTCCCATACCATAAGAAATAATATCTGCACCGGAATCCAGTAAGATGGAATGTTTTACTTTATCCGACCAGTAGTCGTAGTGTGCAAGACGTCTCAGACTTGCCTCAATACCACCGATGACCATAGGAATATGCTTATAAGTCTGACGAATCAGATTACAATAGACGATTGTTGCATAATCAGGCCTTTTTCCCATCACTCCACCCGGAGTAAACGAATCCATTTTTCTATGTTTTTTATTAACTGTATAATGGTTCACCATCGAATCCATATTACCACCACTGATCAAAAAGCCAAGACATGGCTCTCCAAGTATGGTAATGCTTTGTGGGTCCTTCCAGTCAGGCTGTGAGATTATTCCCACTTTATAACCGTTCGCCTCAAGGATTCTGCTGATGATAGCAGGTCCAAACGATGGATGATCCACATATGCATCTCCAATCACATAGACGAAATCACACTGTTCCCATCCTCTTTTTTTCATATCTTCCCTGCTAATAGGTAAAAAATCTTTTATCATTTATTTATCTTCCTTTAGAAGGTTTTTCAGCCTTCTATACTTTCTAAAATATCGTTAAAACTATCTATGTAATACTCTGCAAGATTCTTTTTTTCCTGCGTCTTATCCTCTGTAAATGCATCATAGACCGCACAGGTATGCATTCCTGCCGCGAGTCCAGCCCGTAGTCCATTTGGTACATCTTCAAAGATCAGACATTTATCTGGTGGGACCTGAAGCTGTTCTGCTGCCATCTGATAAATTACAGGCGAAGGTTTACCTTCTGTTACATCTTCTCCTGTCACAATAACATCAAAACTGTCAAATACATTCTGTGCCTTCAGACTAACATGCGCCAGATTTCTGGAACTGCTCGTTGCAATTCCACATTTAATCCGATTATCCTTCAGATATGTGATAAAATCCTTTGCACCACTTTTTAAAAGGACCTCGTTCTTATATTTGTCTACTGCCATATTGTGCCAGATATCCATGATTTCTTCCACCGTTTCCGGCAATGAAAAATGATTCTTAAAAAATGTTGCCGTCTGAAGAAAATTCATGCCTTCGATCTGATCGGCCGGAAAGTCCCGCTCGCTTATGCCTCGTTTTCCTAAGAATTCCCTATCTATTTCTTTCCATACATGCATGGAATCCAGCAGCGTTCCATCCATATCAAAAATTACTGCTTCTATTCCCTGTAACATATTGCTACTCCTTTAACCAAGCTGTTTTAATGCATCCAGCTCTTCCTTTGTCAGTTTTCTGTATTCTCCCGGTTCTAGATTTTCATCAAGTTCCAGGCTTCCCATAGAAAGTCTCTTTAAATACGTCACTTCACACCCGATTGCCTCGAACATTCTCTTGACCTGATGAAATTTACCCTCATGTATGATCAATTCACAAACGGACTGTGCTCCTGATTCCAGGATTTTTAATTCAGCAGGCATTGTTTTACAATCTTCTTCTATAAAAACGCCTTCTCTAAACTCTGTAATATGTTCCTGCTTTACAGTACCATCGACCTTTGCAAAATAAAGCTTGTCTACGTGTTTTTTCGGTGACAGTAGTCTGTGTGCCAGATCACCATCATTAGTTATTAAAAGCAGACCTTCTGTATCTTTATCCAGTCTTCCAACCGGGAAAAGGTCCTTTCTTTTCTTCGTTTCAATCAGATCCAGAACCGTCTCCGCTTTCTTATCCCTGGTAGCAGAAAGAACACCACCTGGTTTGTTCAGCATATAATATTCAAACTCATCATATGCAACATTTCTTCCATCGAACGTAATACTATCTTTGTCAATGTCAACTTTTTCATTGGGTGACTTCACATTCGTATCATTAACTCTGATTCTACCTTTACGAATATATTCTTTTACCTGACTTCTCGTACCAATTTGCATATCTGCAAGGTACTTGTCCAATCTGATCATACTCATCTACATCCATCTCCAACCGGCAAAATATTTATTTTTAATCGTCATGTTATTTAATTTTCCCCATCCAAGAGGATATCCATCCACACAGATCAGTGTCCATCCATTCTTTGCATGTTCTGCAGGTTCATTAAGAGCGACCGTTTCCCCTTTCAGGTAACGGATCACATTCTGATCGTCTGCCGAAAAATTCACATAAGAATCAAACTGTTCCATTTTAAGTGTCATGGCCAATGGCTGACTTGGTTCAAATCGTTTCTTTTTCAATTCTCCAAGTAAAAGCCCAGAGCGCAGTAATCTGCATTTCTGATAATTGACTGCTTGCTTAGGAATATAATAAATGTGGGTATCATGTATAAAAATCTGATCTGGCTCGATTGGATAAGAAAGTCTCGACAAAAATTCCTCGAGTTCTTTGTCTATTTTTACACGGGAACCATCAGCATCTGGATAGGAAATAGGGCTTTCGCTTTCCTCCTTTTCCAGCAAGGCAACAAAATGTCCTTCTCCATCCATTTTATGTGGCCAG
The DNA here is from genome assembly GCA_905215405.1 of uncultured bacterium. Classification (GTDB taxonomy): domain Bacteria; phylum Bacillota; class Clostridia; order Lachnospirales; family Lachnospiraceae; genus CAJMQE01. The sequence goes on along the minus strand of CAJMQE010000032.1, from coordinate 14,061 downwards.
ATTCTGACTGCTTTCGACAGCTGAAGTTCTCTATCATGATCGTCTTCCTCATAGCCATGGCCAAAGCCTTCATATTCCTCGATTTCTGTCAGATGCATCTGTGGGCGTTCTTTTAGAAGAAAACGAATTGTTTCCTCATCTTCCACTTTCGAAAATGTGCAAGTGGAATAAAGCATTTTACCACCAGGGCGAAGCATATCCGCTCCGTATAGTACAATTTCCTTCTGAATTTCATGATAGTACTCAGGTCCATTTATTTCCCAATTCTTAATCAATTTACTATCTTTTCTGAACATCCCCTCACCTGAACATGGTGCATCGATCAGGATCTTGTCAAAGTAACCTCTGTAAGAGTTCACCAATTTTGCCGGATCTTCACTAAGTACAAGAACATTCGGTATCCCGCAAAGTTCAACATTTTTTAATAGAGCCTTTGCTCGGCTGTTACTGATATCATTTGTTACAAGTAACCCGGTTCTATTCAGCCTTGCTCCCAGTTCTGTTGTTTTTCCACCAGGAGCCGCACACATATCGAAGACTTTATCGCCGTCTTCAATTGGCAACACATGTGCCGGTGTCATTGCACTTGGCTCCTGTATATAATAAAGTCCCGCATAATAATATGGATGCTTTGCCGGTTTATCTTCTTCTTTATAATAGAATCCGTTCTTGATCCATGGAATTGGTTTTAAATCAAAAGGTGCGATTCGTAAAAATTCCTCGGGTGTGATCTTTAATGTATTCACACGAAGGCCAAACAGGCGCTCCTGTTCAAAGCTGGATATAAAGTCTTCAAACTCATCTCCAAGCATTTCTTTCATGGTATCTAAGTATTTCTGTGGTAAATTCATGAACTAGATATAAGTCCTTTCCTATATTCGTGAGCATTGCATGTCAGATGCCCTGGGCACGATACCCTTCCGCAATAATATCCAGCTGCTTGTTAAACCGCTGAAGCTGTTCAATGTCACTTTCTTTATATAATTTGTAAAATTCATCCTGAATTTTGATGATTTCCCTTTTATTTGCTACTTTATACAGATTCTGTATATTTCCAAGGATGTCAGATACAATGTTCGCTTTGATCAGATAGAAGTTCTGCGCATCCATTATTTCATCATGGATTGAGGACATCTCATGATCCAGTGTAATAATTGCCTCTGCAGAAGCATTTAAGCGTTGTCTGACATGTTCTGGCATATTCTTATGATACTTATACTGAAGTGAGTGTTCAATGGTAGCCCAGAAATTCATACCAAGTGTACGAATCTGTATTTCGACTGGAATCGACTTGCTTCCATCAATCGTCTCCACTGTATATAGAACAATAATATGATAGCTGCGGTATCCACTCGCTTTCATATTTTTGATATAGTCTTTTTCACTTTTGATTTTCATATCGCTTCGATTGCGGATCAGATCCACGACCGTATAAATATCTTCAATGAACTGACAGATCAGTCGGATTCCGGCGATATCCTCAATGGATTCCTCGATCCTGTTCATTTCAATCCCCTTTTTCTGTGCCTTCTCTAGAATACTGGAAATGCTCTTCACCCTGCCACAAACCTGCTCAATTGGTGAATATCTTCCTGTCTGCTTATATTCTGTCCTAATATGATTAAATTTCACCTTCAGTTCCTCAACAGCCAGATCATATGGCGTGAGAATTTCCTTCCACATCTGCAATTCCATAGTAAGCTCTCCTCTTTTCTGCAATCTGATTTAAAAAACCTGATATAGTATTATTGTACCATATTTAATAAGTATAACAAAGTCTTTTATTTTCCAGATATTTGAGGATCCAATAAGGATTGACACTGATTTCTGCATCATCCATATACAGGTAGATACCAAAATGCAGATGCACATCAAAATTCCCAGTCGTACCTTCTACCTGACTATAACCAGTATCCCCCATAAAGCCAACGAACTGTCCCGCACTTATATGTGTCCCTTCTTCTATCCCCTGAGCATACGAGGCCATATGTGCATAATAAAAATATCCTCCATCATCAGATGTGATGCCAAGACGATACCCACCAAGCTCAAGCCAGCCAGTATTCGTTATGGTTCCATCACATACGGATAACAGAGGATAGATTCCACGTATATTATCACCTGCCATCACATCACAACCTTCATGTCTTCTATCACCGCCATAAGTCCGATCAAAGCCCCAGGAATCTACATAACTGATCCATTTTCTTTTTGGACTCGACGAACTTGGCACTGGAAAATAAGTAAGTCCGGACAGAACTTTCTCATAAGCTGTACACAGTTTATGAAATTCTGTCGGATATCGTCTTACAATTTTATTTCGTGCCCGTACAAAATCATTTCGGGAGACCTGGTCCAGATTGACTGTCTGCAGATCATATTTATTCATGATCATTAAAACCGTAGTCAGTTCGTATGGATCCACATCAAAATCATCAGCCAACTGATAAATTTCTTCAATATGTCCCTCTCCAAATTCCATCGCACGAAAGCCCTCACTCTGAATGGAGTAGTCCACAACAGGGAGAGCTGAAAATGTATCGACCATATAATCCTGTATACAGCTTAAAACAATCGCCGCAACAAGTACCAGACATAGTAAGATATCTCCCGATCTTTCAACCGAAATTGACTTTTTCCGAAAATATACTGAATTGTGATGAAGCAGTTTCATAGGCTTTACCAACATACTTTTTAGTATATCCTATGAAACTGGCAGTTCATTTTATCACTATTTTAAATTCTTTAAGATATCAAGAACAAGTTCCCATGTTCTTTGCGTTGAGCTTATGCTCAGAGATTCATTTACGGTATGAATATCTGTCAGATCAGGTCCCATAGAAATAATATCAAGTTCTTTGCCCTGTTCCTGGAATTTTTCTTCAAAGATACCACACTCAACACCTGCATGAATTGTTTCTACAACTGGTTTTTTATGGTACAGTCTCTCAAATGATTCACATGCAATATCTCTTAATTTAGATTCTGTACGATATTCCCATGCTGGATATTCACCAACAAAAGTACATTCACCACCAAGAAACTCTGTAAAATATTTAACACGTTCCATCAGATTAAATTTTGATGATTTTACAGCACTTCTTACCGAATATCCCATCTGTGCCTTTCCACCTGTAACGGAAAGAATACCCATATTCAGAGAGGTTTCTACAAGTCCTGGAATAGACTGGTTCATATACTGAATGCCATTTGGTGCAAAATTCAGGAAATACGTCAGCATCTGCGCACTGTTTCTGTTCAGGATCTCATGTGCAGCCGCTTTTTTCTCTTTCACAGTTGTTATCTTAATGCCATTATCTGCTACTGCATATTCTTTTCTTAACTGTGCTTCAACTTTCTGTGCACATTTTTCAAATTTTGCATAGTTGTCATCGTCATCAGGCAGTACAATAACTGCTTCACATTGATTTGGGATTACATTATCTTTATTGCCTCCCTGTATGGATTCAATACCGAAATATACTTCTTCATTATCGAATTCATGGAAAAGACGACCAAGGACTTTATGTGCATTCATATGTCCTTTGTTGATTCCTGTACCTGAATGACCACCATTGAGTCCACTGATGATCAGTTGACTTGTTATTCCTTCAATGTTTGTAGTTTCCCATTCAAAACCGATCTGTGCAGTCACACCACCGGCACAGCCAACCGTAAAGATTCCTTCTTCTTCAGAGTCCAGATTTAACATATAGCTTCCATGAAGTGGTGTCACATCAAGTGCCGTTGCACCAAGCAGACCAATTTCTTCATCTACTGTAAAGACTGCTTCCAGTGCTGGATGTTCAATTGTATCATCCGCAAGAATTGCAAGTCCCATTGCAACTGCGATACCATCGTCACCACCAAGTGTCGTATCTTTACAATGTACAGAATCTCCATCAACTCTAAGATCAAGTGGATCTTTATTAAAATCATGAGTAGATTCTGCTGTTTTGGCAGTAACCATATCCAAATGTCCCTGAATAATTACTGTTTTTCTGTCTTCATATCCCTTTGAAGCTTCTTTGAAAATGATGACATTATTGGCATCATCCTGCACATAATTGAGATTATGTTCTTTTGCAAAGTTGACACAGTAGTCACTGATTTCCTTTGTGTTTCCTGATCCATGAGGGATCTGGCATAACTGTTCAAAATAATAAAATACTTTTTCTGGTTCTAAATTGCTTAATACGTTACTCATTTTTATTACCATCCTTTAATTATTATCAATTCCAGAAACCTGCATTTGAAGCAGTGTCCCTTAAATCCTGTCATATCTTATTACAAATTTCATATATTTAAATATAACGGTTGGAGACAAAAAGAAATGCATGATTATAAGTGGAATCTATTGTTAAAATATCTGATCCTTGCAGCATTTGCCGCAATGATTTTTAATCCTTCCATCACTCTGGAAGGGGCCAAAAGTGGATTGATCCTCTGGTTCAACGTAATCATACCGAGTCTGCTTCCAGCTATTATTATTTCCAATATCATCATATCCGTCTATGGATCCAGCTTTAAAAATCCGTATCTCTACATTATTTTTGCCGGTCTTTTTTGCGGTTATCCGCTTGGCGCTGCAACTGCTGTGCAAATTAGCGCACTTACACCACCTGCAGGAAAACGGCAAAGAAATGCCATGCAGTTATTAATGGCAGCCTGTAACAATTCCAGCCCCATGTTTATTACCAGCTTTGTAATCCTGACAACTCTGAACGCACGAACAGATACCTTCAGGCTGTTGCTTTCCATTTATACTCCCCTGCTTATTATCATACTAATTTCATTTTTTATGCTGAAAACAGCACAAAATGAAACAGCCGTACATAACGATAGGAAAAAGCCAATAAATCAGCTAAATCTGAAAGCCGTTGATCAGGCAATCATGAATGGTTTTGAGATTGTCACAAAACTGGGAGGATATATTATACTATTTTCTATTTTCGCAACATTCGTTCAATGTATTCCCATTCAGAATGAATTGTTAAAATGCACCTTTAGTGGTCTGATCGAAATCACGACTGGTATTCATGTGATCGGGAATTCTTCCCTGCCACTTTTTATCAAAGAGATCCTTTGCTGCATCAGTGTATCCTTCGGTGGCTTGAGCTGTATCTGCCAGACACAGAGCGTGATCCATAACAGTTTTTATTCAATAAAAAAATACATATACCACAAATTTCTGATTACATTACTGACTATCGTAACATCGTTTGTGTTTATATATGTATTTTAATAGATAACTATATGATATCTTACCAGAATCAGGAAAACATTCCTTACTCTGAAAAATTAAATATAAACAATCCTATTACTATAACAGAAATACTTTGGATCATCCATGGATTTGTTTTCCCATTCCGGCTTCTTTGGCGGGATTGAATTGAACAAATTTTTATTCCATAGAATTCTGATCGTCCTGTACATCCTGTTCTGCCATTTCTGTATCTTCTTCAGGTTCTTCAGTCTGAGCTGTTTCCTGTACCTGCTGAGCTGTTTCTTCCTCAGGACGAAGTTCATTACGATTGTTCATGACAATACTGAGATCTTTATTCAGTGCATTCAGTAAAGAATCATATTTTACTTTATTTGTTTCAATAGAATGTTCAATGATCAGCTGAAGATTAGCAAGCATATCATCTGTGTACTGCATAGCGCCCATTCTGATTTCATTTGCATCACCTGTAGCACGATCAAGAATGTTCTGTGCCTGTGCAGATGCATCTTCAATCAGCTGATTTGCCTGTGCATAAGCTTTCTGCATGATCTCATGTTCATTTACAAGTTCTTCTGTATGAACCTGTGCTGCATTGATAATGGAATCAGCCTGTTCTTTTGCATCCGAAATGATTGCATCTTTGTTATTAATGATCTTCTGATATTTCTTAATTTCATCAGGAATCTTTAATCTTAATTCAGATAAAAGATCTTCAATATCTTCTTTCACAACAATGATTTTTGTATTGGAAAGAGCCTGATACTTACAGTTATCTATGTATTCTTCTATTTCACTAATAATCTGTTCTATTCTACTCATTGTAAACTCCCTTTTATTTGTCACTGTTTTTTATTATACCATATTTTTCATAAACCCTGTCCACGACAAAACTAGGAACGAACTTACTAATGTCTCCTCCATATCTTGCTACTTCTTTTACAGTACTTGAACTTAAGTATGCATATTTCAGACTTGTCGTCAGAAATACGGTATCTACTTCCGGATTCACAATACGGTTTGTCTGTGACATCTGTAACTCATATTCAAAATCAGTAATTGCCCTTAATCCACGAATGATCACATGAATGTTTCTTGATTTTGCAAAATCAACGAGTAATCCACTGAAACTGACAATTTCTATATTATTCAGATGTTTTGTCGCTTCTCTTAACATATTAACACGTTCATCTACAGAAAACAATGGACTTTTTGTATTATTCTTTAGTACGCCTACGATTAGATGGTCTACAAGTTTTGCCGATCTTTCAATGACATCAAGATGCCCCAGAGTGATCGGATCAAAGCTTCCAGGGTATATTGCTGCTTTCATTCTAGTCGCTTCCTTTCAGTATTCAAAAGTCAGGACAAAAGAGTATGTACCCTTTTGCCCCGCTGGATAGTTTAAGTTAACCTCTTCTACGCATAAACATATGCTTGTTCGTCTTATAGCGCTTCTCTTTTAACAGTTCATACCCGAATTCTTCAAGATATGAGAAATCTGTATCCAGAGATGCTTCTACAATGATCTTAGTGTATTCATCTATAATATTACTATTGCGAAGTGCTTGCAACACATTTTTTTCATGATCGTGATTATATGGAGGATCCATATAGACAACGTCAAAAACTTCCTTTCCTGACAGACGGTTAATGGCCGTCAGTGCATCACACTCCATAATAACCGCTTTGTCAGTGAAATGTGTGAATGCAAGATTCTCACGAATACACTGTACCGCTGTTCTGTTATTTTCAACCATAACTGCACTGCTTGCGCCACGGCTGATCGCTTCAATTCCAATTGCTCCGCTGCCTGAAAAAAGATCAAGGATCTTAGCTCCCGGAATATCTGTTTGTAACATATTAAAAAGAGTCTCTTTAATTCTATCTGTTGTTGGTCTTGTGTCCAGACTGTCTATTGTTTTTAAAGGCATGCTTCTGGCTGTACCTGCTATTACTCTCATTTCTCCACCATTTTCCTTTTTGACAGGATGAATTCTTTGATAAATCCTGTGATATTTTTTATTCGATTAATCCAAACATTCTTTATTCAAAGTAATTGCGTAACTCATGTCTGGATTTGATTCCTAGTTTATTAAATATAATTTTTAATGCTGACTTCACAGTACTTTCTGCAATGAACAGCATTTCTGCGATTTCTTTGTTCGAATATCGCTGGGCAGCATATTTCGCAATCTCTGCCTCTCTTTGCGTTAATCCGAAATTCTTCTCGTAATTACCTGCTCTTTTCAGGCTGTGATAGCCACGTGCATAAGTCCTATGTAGCTTACGAATTTGTCTGATGAATGCAAATAGCTCAAGCCGAATTGACAATTCCTCAATCAGTTCTTCTATATAATCATAATTTTCCACGAATGGCATATAGATCATATCCGGCAGAGCAAGTCGTATGGCTTCTACAAGGAAATCCCTTGCCTTATCCATATTATTCAGTTTAAAATAAGCAACTGCAATATAGATTCGGATATAGATTCCCAGCAATATATAGGAGTATACTTTGGTCAGACCGATATACTGACCGCCAATTCCAAGAATATGATGATATTTCTGATTCAGGATCAGATATTTGCAATGTATCATACATGCATAATTCAATGTTATATAATTTGAATTTGCCTCTAATTTTTTACTGCTTTTCAACCATGCAGGTATACGCTCCTGATCATCTGTCGTACTGAAAATGAAGCCATAGCACAAGTCCATCATATTGCTGAACTGTGTTTCTTTTTCCCCGTTTCCTGCAACGCTCTGATAAATCAACTCAAGATAACGGTTAAATTCATCAATATTGCCTGATACGATCGTTAATCTTGCAAGTATGACTATTGCACAGATATAAATTGTTTTCTGATTATTACTATCCGCCATGTGCACTGCTTTATGTGAAAATATTTCAGCGCCATTAAAATCCCCACGATTAAAAAGGATCTCTGCTTTCATTAAAGCTTCATACCCATATCCATGTGAATTCGTAATGGAATAATACGATGCGGAACCATTTTCAATTGCACGCAGTTCTACATCAAGCTCCCCTTCTCTTATATGATACAGATACATCATCGACGGAGAACCAAATGTGAACGGAAATTTTCCAGCAACGATATCGAGTGGTTTATCGACTGTACGTTTGATCTCACTAAAATATCTACACATGAACTGATAGTCATTGAAGAATAAAAAAGCTGAAATATACTGAATTTCTGCCAAATAATAATATCGAACATCTACAGTAAGCGTCTCATCCTGTGTAATATCAGAATAAAGCTTTTTACTCATGGAAATCATCATCTGTTTTTCATTGTAAAGAAATAATACAAATAGAAGCATCAGTGCAAATTCATAACCGGAATCTGGACCTGCTTTATGATAGTTATGAGCGACTTCTATAAAATCCGGTTTGTTTTTCTTTACGACATAATGATACATTTTTTCCATTTCCGGTCGCATAGCGTAGATCAGGTCAAAACGCTTGATTTCTCTGAAACATTTCATGGCAGCTACATACCGCTGTTCGGACGCATAGATCTTCCCCGATGTTAAGATCAGGTCTGCCCGCTGTTTTTCTGGTAGAGAGTTCAGTCCGTTCAACAAATATCTTCTAAAAACTGGATTCATACGAAACCTGGATGTAATATAGTTATATTCGATCATCTGACTATCTGCAAGAATCTGGTAGACTGAATCGATCTCTTTTCCAGTCGCTTCAGCGACCTGCACGATTCCATAGTCTTCAAGAATACACAAGGACAACATAAAGTTTCTTAACTCCTAACTCAAAAGATTCCAGATATTATAGTAAATATACGCTGCCATCTTGTCCGAAATCATATCCTGTATTTCCGCATGATTATCCTGCAATTGCAGTTTAACCATAATCGGCCAGCCGTTCGTATTTTCATATAAACGGCTGGCAATTTCCTTACTAATATTCATTCCGTTCAGTTTGAACACTTCAGCAATATCTTTCGATCCCAGAGCAAAATCATCCTTACTAATATAGAAAATATAGTCTTTGAACATTTTGTTCATAAGGAAAGGATTCGTTAATTTTCTAGTAATAAATACAAAGTGGAACTTCAATTCTTTCATCTGAACGATCCACTCGAACAATTTCCGAAAATTAGGATTTAACAGATACTGCGTATCATCAAGTATCATAAACTGATTTTCAAGATTCTTCTGTTGCTGAATCACTTCTACAATCCGAATAATATCTTTTCCGTTTTTAGGAACGCCAATCTCTTCGATACGATCTGCAAAATCAGGATTTGATTTACGAATTTCGAAGCAGAGTCGATACCAAAAGATCTCCTCAGAGTCATCTGCCTTGATCCACCAGAAAGGAATCTGATGCTGTGTAAAGAATGCCTGCAGTATAACTGATTTTCCATACCCTGTAGGTGCACTGATAATACTGACACTTTTATCAAGCATCTGTGAAAGCTTTTTCTTCAGTGTCTTTTTTATATACAGCTTATCAAATTTCTTTTCCGTGTAAATCACCTCATTTAATCAAATTCTAGTTTCCTATGGTAAATCAATTTTCCAAAGTAAATCAATTTCCCCATGATAAATCAATTTTTCCATAATAAATCAGTTTTCCCATGGTAAATCAGAATTTTCAATTGTTTTATCTCTTAACATCAATTCATTAACGGCATCCGCTGCTTTTTTATTGTGGAACAATATTTCATTTACCTGTGTCACAATTGGCATATTTATATTATATTTTTGTGAAAGTGCATATGCTGCTTTCGCACAATAAACACCTTCTACAACCATTTTAACTTCTTTCATCGCTTCGTCAGCGCTGTAACCTTGACCGATCAGGATTCCTGCTCGTCTATTTCTGCTGTGCATACTTTCGCAAGTCACGATCAAATCACCAATACCTGATAATCCTGAAAATGTCTGCATCTTACCACCCATTGCCATGCCAAGACGCGTGATTTCTGTAATTCCTCTTGTAATCAGAGCTGCTTTCGTATTATCTCCATATCCAAGGCCATCTGCCATACCTGCGGCGAGCGCAATGACATTTTTTAATGCGCCTCCAAGACAGATTCCAAGAATATCTGGACTTGTATAAACACGGAATACTTTACTCATGAAAATATTCTGGATGAATTCTGCATCTTTCTTTTTATGAGCACCAATCACACAGGTCGTAGGAATTCCACGACCAACTTCTTCTGCATGACTTGGACCTGACAGAACAGCGATCTCTGCCTGAGGAATCTCATCTTCAATCACCTGACAAAGTGTCATGAGTGTTGCTTCTTCAATTCCTTTTCCAACATTTACGATCAATTGTCCTTCTCTGACAAATGGTGCCATCTGTGCAGCAGTTGCTCTTGTATAAGGCGATGCGACTGCAAGAATCGTAAGATCTGCGCTATCAAGTGTAGCTTTTAAATCACTACTGAATAAAATACTTTCTGGTATCTTTACTCCGGCCAGTCCTTTGGTAAGTTCTCTTTCTCGCCTGAGCATCTCTACTTTTTCTTCATGAACAGACCATACCGTTACATGATGTCCATTGTTATTTAACAAAAGAGCAATTGCAATGCCCCAACTTCCGGCTCCTATAATACTTATATCTGCCATTATTCTTCCTCTTTCTTATGTCCGATTTTTCGTTCATTTCCATGTATCAAACGAACAATATTTGCTCTGTGTCTGATAAATGCAAGCGCTGTTATAATAAATACAATTATATATGCTTCATGCAGAACTGAGCTTGTTACATGATAAAAACCACATTGTCCAAACACAATAAATTCAATAAAAAATAATCCGATGAATGTCAGTGAACCAAGTGAAACATATTTTGATACGATCGTAACAATTGCAAAAGTTGATCCACCAAGAAGAGTCAGGACCCAGTTATATGGAATTAAAGAAATTACGACACCAGAAGTTGCAGCGATTCCCTTGCCACCTTTAAATTTCAGGTAGCATGGGAAATTGTGTCCTAAAATGACGCCTAAGCCTCCATAAAGCACATACAGAAATTCCATATCCGGATTTTTTCTTCCGAATAAAAAGTAGATAATTACTGCTGAAACGATAGCCTTTAGTGTATCTCCGATATACGTAATGATACCGGCCTTTTTACCAAGTGTTCTCATGGCATTAGTTGTACCTGCATTACCACTTCCATATTTTCTGATGTCAATGTGGTTCATTCTTCCATACAGATATCCTGTCTGGAATAATCCACAAATATACCCTATTATCAAGCAAATTAAGCGTTCCATTTCAATTTACTGCTCCTTTTCTTTACGTTCTCTGATGATGAATTTTAACGAAGTACCCTTAAATCCAAAAGCCTCTCTGATCTTATTCTCAAGATATCTTGTATATGAGAAATGCATCAGTTCTTTGCTGTTTACAAATATAACAAAGGTAGGTGGTTTAATTGCTACCTGTGTAATATAGTAGAGCTTCAGACGTTTACCTTTATCTGATGGTGGCTGCTGCATTGCAGTAGCTTCTGTCATGATTTCATTCAGAACACCTGTAGCAACACGCATATTCTGATTCTGAATAATGGTATCGATCATATCATAAATCTTTGTCAGTCTCTGTCCTGTCATTGCTGAGATAAAGATCAATTCCGCATATGGCATATATGCAAGTGTTTCTCTGATTTTCTTTGTGTGTTCGTAAATTGTCTTATCATTTTTCTCGATAGCATCCCATTTATTGACAGCAATAATAATACCTTTGCCTCTTTCATGAGCAATACCAGCAATCTTGGCATCCTGCTCTGTAACACCTTCTGTAGCATCAATAACAATAATAACCACATCGGCTCTTTCCACTGCTGCAACAGTACGGATGATACTGTATCGTTCCAGATCCTCTTTGATTTTATTTTTTCTTCTTAATCCAGCAGTATCAATAAACACATATTCTCTGTCTTCATGTTTAATTGCTGTATCAATGGCATCTCTTGTTGTACCCGCGATATTGGATACGATTACACGATTCTCACCAAGCAGACGGTTGATGATTGATGACTTACCAACATTAGGCTTTCCTACGATTGCGATACGTGGTCTTTCATCTTCTTCACCTTCTCCTGCATCAGCTGGAAAATGTTCGATCACTTCGTCGAGCAGTTCTCCAAGTCCAAGCTTTGAAGCCGCTGAAACAGGTACTGGATCACCAATTCCCAGATTGTAGAATTCATATACATCTGGCATAAATTTATCAAAATTATCGACCTTATTGACAACAAGAACGATTGGTTTCTTTGATCTTCTGAGCATATCAGCTACCTTTGCATCTGCATCAACAAGTCCCTGGCGTACATCCACCATGAACATAATAACATCTGCAGTATCAATGGCAATCTGCGCCTGATCTCTCATCTGTGAAAGAATCACATCACTGGTATCCGGTTCAATACCACCTGTATCTATCAGTGTAAAATCTTTATCAAGCCAAGAAACCTCAGCATAAATTCTATCTCTTGTAACACCCGGGGTGTCTTTTACGATTGAAATCTGTTCGCCGGCCAGTACATTAAATAATGTGGATTTACCAACATTAGGTCTTCCGACAACAGCAACAATTGGTTTACTCATTTTATAAATCTCCTCTTCGCCTTTCAGGCAGTTACTTTTTTTGCAACATGATAACTATAGCGGAGATAACCCTTACAGAACAACCATTTTCTGGTAGCCTTTTCGAGTTTAAATCCTATCATCTGCATTATTTGCTTTATTCGCACATAATCTACTATATAATACCAACAAAATTGCTTTTTGTAAAGATTTATGCTATATTCATTATACTATTGATACTTAAAGTAAATGGAGGTTTTACCGTGAAGTTAAATAACATATTGAAAAAAGCTATTGCTGGTATATTATCGGCAACCTTTATTATTGGTAGCTGTTCTGCTTCTTATGCTGCCGGTAAGGATTATTCCTTTTCGGATCTGAACGTTGCTGTTAGCATTCCTGCTGAATTATCGGTTTTTACACGTGCAGTCACATCAGCTGATCCCAACCTTGATCTGATTGATACTACTGCGGACAAGCTTCATGTCATGTTCGAACAGTATAACATTTATCTTGAAGCATTTCCAAGTGATGTTTCTTATGAAATTGTTGTCAGTGGCAATGATGCCCCAACGGATACGCAGAATTTTGATGAAGCCGGAAATGCAGCATTAAATGAAAATCTGGCGAGCTACAGAGCGCAGTGCGAATCTGTTGAAACCGATGAAATCAATGATGTAAGTCTCTATACGAACAACACTACCAACTATTACCAGACAGATTTTAAATCCGTATCGAATGGCGTAACGGTCTATGTCAGAAAATACTATACAGTTATGCAGGGAAAAGAAATTTCTTATACGATCCAGTCAAATGGTAAAGAACTGACAGACGAGCAGTCTGAACAGCTTAAAACCATCGTGGACAGTGCACAATATAAAGAAATCAAAGCGTCTGTTACAGAATCTCCGATCTTCACGGAAATCACAGGATATCTTCTGGGAATTTTAATTACTGTCGCATTTCTTGGTGGTCTTGTATTCGTAGTGAGCCGAAGTACAAGAAAACAAAAAATCGATGATGATGAATATTGATCACCATCAAAAAATAAAGTAATCCCATTCTACAATGACCAAATATAATTACTAAATATTATTACTTCATTTAGTTCACTTTGAGTTTTGGAGAACTAATTATAAATGGAGATTCCTGAATAAGAAAATATGAAAAAGCCTGCACAGATCACTGTCAATGGCATTAAGTTAAGAAAGTCTCACATCACAGAAAATGTGGTGTGGGATT
>CAJMQE010000031.1 GCA_905215405.1 uncultured bacterium | reverse complement strand
CACAATCATAAAAATATTTCATTTTCCTATTGACTTTTTATTAGCAGGCTTTCATCTTATGCCTGAACCTGTTGATGTGTCGATACCTGTGCGCGTACCTGTATCAAAACCTATGCATGCACCTATGCAATTACATTTATAGTATCTTCCGCTACTCGTTACTATAGTACTTTCCTGCTGTTCAGTTTTTTTTCATTCTACCATGTAATAATCCTACCATGTAATCCTAGTATTTATTTTGTCACTAACTTTATATCCTTCTTCCTTTATTACAGTCATGTACTCAACCGATCTTGTGAAATGTCTCATTCCTTCTGTCGTTATTATTGCAGTCAGCTTACCTTTTTGTATGATTCATTTCATAATATGCTATTCACTGATCAGCCGGTCTTTTGAAATACTTCATTCCCTCTGACGTTATTATTGCAGTTGGCTTACCTTTTTTGTATGATTCTTTTCATAATATGCTGTTCACTGATCAGCCGGTCTTTTGAAATGTCTCATTCCTTCTGTCGTTATTATTGCAGTCGACTTACCTTTTTGTATGATTCATTTCATAATATGCTATCCGCTGATCAACTGATCTTTTGAAACGTTTCATTCCTTCTATCGTAATTATTGCAGTCGACTTACCTTTTTGTATGATTCATTTCATATGATTATTTCATATATACAATATACAAGTATTTCACCAACTTGTCTTTTAGAATACTTCGTTTACCATTCTCACAATCGTTTATTTCGTTTTATCTTACTATAAGCCACTTTGGATGCCACTTTGTAAGTCACTTCATAGGTCGCTTCATAATTCACTTCATAGGTCACTTTATAGGTCGCTTCATAATTCACTTCTATATTCACTTCTATATTCACTTCTATATTCACTTCTATTATATCCCAATGACGGCATCGGTTCTGTTCCATACTGCTATGTTAAAAAAGCATCTGTTGAAGGTGCTTATCCCCCTATAACAGATGCTTAATCTTATTATCTTTCTCCAAGTTTGAGATTTGGAATTGCATTCAGATCCCATCCATGTCTGGTTCCGCTCATATATTCGTAATATGCTGCCACGCCAATCATTGCTGCATTGTCTGTACAGAATATAGGTGATGGTGAGAAGAATTTGATACCGTTCTTATCACATTCCTCCTGAATTGCCTTTCTAAGGGCTGAATTTGACGCTACACCACCTGCAATTGCTAGTTTGTCCATCTTATACTCTTTTGCCGCAGAAATCGCTCTAGAGACAAGAGAATCCACAACGGCCTTCTGGAATGATGCAACTAGATCTGCTTTGTTGATTTCTATATGCTTCATTTCACAGGAATTAATATAATTCAGAACTGCGGATTTAATCCCACTAAATGAAAAGTCATATGGAGCACCATCTACATGTGCTCTAGGGAATTTGATTGCATCAGGATTTCCTTCTTTTGCAAGTTTATCGACCTTCGGTCCACCTGGATACCCAAGACCTACCGCACGAGCGACCTTATCAAAGGCTTCTCCTGCTGCATCATCACGTGTTCGGCCAAGGATTTCATATTTTCCATACTCTTTAACGAGTACAAGATGTGTATGACCTCCTGATACAACAAGTGCCATAAATGGTGGTTCCAGTTCAGGATTTTCAATATAGTTCGCTGAAATATGTCCTTCAATATGATGGACTCCGACCAGTGGAAGATTTCTGGCATATGCTATTGCCTTAGCTTCTGCAACACCTACCAGCAGTGCACCTACCAGTCCTGGTCCATAGGTGACACCGATTGCCGTTACATCATCCAGTGTGATTTCTGCTTCCTGCAACGCCAGTTCAATAACCTGGTTAATCTGCTCCATATGTTTTCTTGATGCTATTTCTGGTACAACTCCGCCAAATAATGTATGCATTGCTATCTGAGATGAAATTACATTTGAAAGCACAGTTCTTCCATTTTTAATTACTGCTGCTGCCGTTTCATCGCAGGAGCTTTCAATTGAAAGAATAATTACATCTTCCTCGCCTATTGCATTTCTGCTCTTTGGTGTCTGTTCACCATCTAATTTACTCTTCTGAAATGTTGACTGTGTGTTTGTCAGAATTGCATCTGTATTATGTGTTTCTGTCTCTATACTGGAATTCTTGTTCGTATCCATGTTTCATTTTCCTTTCCGTATTATCCTGCTGCCTTATCAGCCTGTGCAAAAAATTGCTCTATATATGATGATATCGAAAGCCTGTGCATGACAGACCTCCGATAATCAGTTGTTTATTTAGTTGCTGCTGCCATCATCTGAAATTTGTGTCGAACCTGACAATTCCCAGTAGAGGATCTTCCATTTGCCCGATCCATCTTTGCGCAGTTTATAACTATGATATACATTTGTAAGACCATTGCCCTCTCTTACATAATAAAGAACTGTAATGCTTGCATAATCTCTTCCTTCCAGTGTCTGATACTGTACATTTTCACTATTATCGACCTTAAAATCGGAAATATACCTGTCAAGAGAATTGTAGTTCGAAACATCAGCTTTCAGGGCATTGATAAAATCATCATCTGTCTGTTTTGATTTTAGTTCATCATCGAAAAGCAGTCTTGCCTGTTTTCCAAGTGTCTCTACGTCCTGCTCGCTTGTTGTACTCTTGTAATATGCTCTAGTGATTCTTGCATATAATTTGATCACCTCACGTGGAGATTCCGGATAGTTATTCTGTATATCCTTCGTCGTCAAATTTGCAAGTTCTTCGTCCGTTACCACCTGATCCGTTGCATCTTTTGCCGCTGGCTTATTTGACAAATAGAAATAATAAGACAGGCCTAATGCAATCATAATTCCAAATATAATTACAGTTCTTAAATTCTTCTTCATAGCAGTGCTCCTTTTCTCAAAAGACTCTTCCTGTTAATCCTCAAAATCCAGTTCAATCGTTTTTCCATCTTTGCCCGGATATGTCTCCGGAAATATCTTCGTGACAGTATGGATATATTCCGCAGGTTTTACAAGAGAAGGACTGTAATGTGTCAGCCACAACTGCTTAACTTGGGCATCACGCGCTACTGTTGCCGCTTCAGTAAACGTCATATGTTTGTACCCTTTTGCTTTATCCTCTTTGCCCTTTTCACCATACATACCCTCACAGATCAACAGATCTGAATTTGTGGCGTTATCGACCAGTGACTTTGTAGGTCTGGTATCTGTACAGTAAGTTACCTTCAAGCCTTTCCGTACCTCGCCCATTACCATATCAGGTGTATAGACCTGATCATTGTATGTTACTTCTTTTCCATTCTGTAGTAAGTTCCACATATTTTGTGGTATTTTTAACGCTTTTGCATTCTCCACATTGAACTTGCCTTTCCGCGCAATACTGATGGAATATCCATAGCAGGTCACTGCGTGGTTGACACGGAACGCATCAATTATAAACCCATTTATCTCAATTCGTTCCTGAGGCTGTGTCAGTTCAATAAATTTCAGTTCAAATGGAAGTTCCGGTGCAATTACCCGCAATGCAGATACCACACGTTCCAGTCCCTTGGGACCCACAATTGTAATTGGATCCTTGCGCTCCGCATTTCCAATGGTAAGAAGCAATCCCGGAAGTCCACTGATATGATCTGCATGATAATGTGTAAAGCAGATGACATCAATCGGATGAAAGCTCCATCCTTTTTCCTTGATTGCGATCTGGGTTCCTTCCCCACAATCAATTAACACACTGCTGCCATTATATCTTGCCATCATCGCTGTCAGCCAGCGGCCTGGAAGTGGCATCATTCCACTCGTTCCAAGTAAACAAATATCTAACATTCAGTATCTCCAAATTCTATTTTGATTTCTAATATCTCTATTATTAGTAACTTAATTCTTACATAATTCGACTAAAAGTAAGTCTCTTTTTTACAGTATACTATAATTTCTGTTATTTGTAACTATCAAACTTTTGTACCTCTGGTACATCTAAATCGTCTGTTTTGTGTTTTCCATTTTGGACATAATAATCGCATTTTCCGCTGGTTTCTCATAAAAATTCTTACGTATTCCAATCTGCTGATATCCCATGGATGTATACAGGTTTCTGGCCACTGTATTACTTTCTCTTACTTCCAGAAAAAATGTGATAATATCCTGTTCTCTTCCAAGTCGTTCCATTTCTGTCATCAACGCCCTGGAAAATCCATTTCCACGGTAAGCCGCATCAACCGCCATGTTGGTAATATTTCCTTCACCCAGAATCCCCCAGAGACCACAGTATCCTGCTATTTTTCCCTCTGTTTCACATACCAGATAAATATTGTCTTTTGTTTTACACGCATCTCTAAATGATTTTAATGACCACGGAACTGAAAAAATAGTCTGTTCGATTCGTTCGACTGCTTCCAGATCCTTTTCTTCCATTCTCCTGATCTTCATTTAGTTCCTCCGTGCCTGTTCATTTTTTTCAGCCAGTTCTCTTTCTGCCTGTGATGGGCGCAGATATTCAGGCAGATGTTCTCTCGCATTCTGCGCTTTTCCCTGCTCATTTAGGAACTTACCAAGAACTGCAACACTGGCTGCTCTAGGACAATTATTATTTGGAAGTGCAATCACACCATCCGTATCTGCTGTTTCTTTTAATGCCTGATAGACCATCTGTGACGCATCTCCTGTCAGCATGACCGTTGTGCTCATCTCTTCGAGCTTTTCTGCCAGTTCTGTCACAGAGATCAGAGACTGTGGAAGTAAAATATCCGGTGCGGCAAGATTATCTTCCAGGAATGCATAAATTCCTGCATAGACATTTCCTCTCTTGGCATCCATTACTGCACAAACAATTGTGCCTGGAGCTGCAAGGTTATAAGCTAATGCGTCCATGGTTGGTACTGAAACAATTGGAATATCCATTGCAAGTCCAAGTCCTTTTCCTGTTGCAGATCCGATTCTTAATCCGGTAAAAGAACCAGGACCAGCTGATACTGCGATCAAATCGATATCTTTCATCTGTGTTTCAGTCAGTTTACAGATTTCATCGATCATTGGTAGCAATGTCTGTGAATGTGTCTTTTTATGATTAATTGTATATTCAGCTGTCAGTACATCATCTGTCAGCACCGCAACAGAAGCTGTTACTGATGAACTTTCAATTGCTAATATTTTCATTATATCCTCCATTTCTACGTTACATTCTGTATCTTTCCTACCATATACATAAATTCTATGTAACAGTACTCCTGCATGTAACATGTAAACATTGTGTAATTTTGATACACGGTCATATAGCACAAATCCTGGATATGGAATTTCTCCCACACCCAGGCTGTTTTTAAGAAAATGTGATCTTTCTGTAATCGAAACTTTTTGTCAGATCTTTTTCAATTGTAATCGTTACCGTGTGTTCAGGAAGAATTTCACTGATCAGATTCCCCCATTCCACAAGGCATACGCCCTCACCATAAAAATATTCCTCATATCCGATTTCATCCATCTCGGATACATCTCCTATTCTGTATACATCAAAATGATAGAATGGTATTCTTCCATCATGATACTCCTGAACAATTGTAAAGGTTGGACTGCAAATTGGTTCTGTTATTCCAAGCCCGTCAGCAAACCCCTGTGTAAATACAGTTTTGCCAACGCCAAGGTCACCCAAAAGACAATAGAGTTCACCCTTCTGTGCTTTCTGTCCGCACTCATATCCAAGTTGATAAGTTGCTTTTGCATTTTCTGTTTCTTTTATGACTGATTCTCTCATTCAGTTTCTCACCACCATTTTCATTTTATTTTATCTTTATTTTGAACTTTTTCTCTTCTGCCATCTTTTTTAACACAGCCGTCAGGTTCTCTTCCTGCGCGCCTACATCTCTTTTTGGAAAAATATAAGCTCTGACAGATGTGATATAGACAACAATACTCTTGCCTGTATCTTTTACTCTGTATACATCATCCCATGGAATTTCTACTTTTTGGTCATCCTGTTCGATTGTAATATTTTCATCAGAGACTGTATATTTTAATGGTTTCTTGAACATCGGGGTCAACTTCACCTGCTGGGCTGATTTTAACATAATCCGCCCTGGTGTAATGATTGTGAACAATAACCCAAAGAACGCCATCATCAGCGTATAGGAAATGCTCACGTCTCCATAAGAATATACAGAGATAAAAAGTGCTACCACACCAAATACAAGTCCCGCAAGACCACTTATATTATGATAATTATGATAGATATTAAAATCATACATATCTTTCACTGTCATATTTACTTCAAATTCAGCCTTCAAATTTCTTCTCCTTTACCTCCGGTAATCCGGCATAGTGCAGTAACTATTCACTGTTCCATGCCATTTTCCGGATTCAACCGTGTGTTTGAACTGCGCGATTATCTCAGGTTAAATTTTGCAAGTTTACTAAGATCGAGCTGTCCATCTTTTCTATTGCTGCCATTTCTATTATTGTTATTCTTTTTGCCCTGGTTCTTTCCACCATGAACTGCATTGCAATTATCCACTTTTCCATGGTTTCCATGAACATTTCTATTATTTCTGTTGCCATTGTTGTTTCCACCACGGTTATTTTTCTCACTATGATTGTTCTTTGCCCCATGACCATGATTCTTTGCTGCATTTTCATCCAGGATCATTGATAACTGAATACGATTCTTTGCCACATCGACATCCATAACACGTACATCTACTACATCACCTACACTGACTGCATCAAGTGGATGGCTGATATAATCCGTTGTGATCTGAGAAATGTGAACCAGTCCGTCCTGATGAACACCGATATCAACAAATGCTCCAAAATCAATTACATTACGAACAGTTCCCTTTAAGATCATACCAGGTTTAAGATCTTCAATATTCAGTACATCTTTTCTAAGAACTGGCTTAGGCATTTCATCACGTGGATCTCTGCCTGGCTTTTCTAACTCTTTAATAATATCATCCAGTGTCAGATTACCAATACCGAGTTCCTCTGCCATTTGCTTAACATCCGTAACTTTCTTCTTAATATCTGCAAGATCTCCGAACTTAATTGTATCGAGATCATATCCAAGGATCTTCAGCAGTTTTGTTGCTGCATCATAACTTTCCGGATGGACACTTGTTGCATCAAGAAGGTTATCGCCACCATTGATTCTTAAGAAACCAGCACACTGCTCAAATGCTTTTGGCCCAAGCTTTGCCACTTTCAACAGCTGTTTTCTATTCGTAAAGCGGCCATTCTTTTCTCTGTAATCTACAATATTTTTTGCAACTGCTTTTGATACACCTGAAATGTATTCTAATAAAGAAGCAGATGCTGTATTCAAATCAACGCCGACCTTATTAACGCTGTCTTCAACGACACCAGAAAGAGCCTCACTTAACTTCTTCTGATTCATATCATGCTGATACTGACCAACACCAATGGACTTTGGATCGATTTTAACAAGTTCTGCAAGAGGATCTTGTAATCTACGAGCGATTGATACGGCACTTCTCTGTGCTACATCAAAGTCAGGGAATTCCTCTGTCGCAAGCTTACTTGCTGAATACACGGAAGCTCCAGCTTCACTTACGATAATATACTGAATATCAGCAGAACCAATTTCCTTTAACATATCGGCAATAATAGCTTCTGACTCTCTGGAAGCCGTACCATTACCTACTGAAATAAGCGTAATATTGTATTTTTCAATTAATTCCTTAACTGCTTTCTTAGATTCTTCTACTTTATTATGTGGTTCTGTTGGATAGATAACCTTTGTATCAAGTACTTTACCTGTTGGATCAACAACAGCCAGTTTACATCCTGTTCTAAAAGCAGGATCCCATCCAAGTACAACGCGGCCAGCGATTGGTGGCTGTAAGAGCAGCTGTTCCAAATTCTTACCAAATACTTTAATCGCTCCATCTTCTGCTGACTCTGTCAGACTGTTTCTGATTTCACGTTCAATGGCAGGAGCGATCAGTCTCTGATAACTGTCCTGAATTGCCTGTGCGATTACAGGTGTTGTAAATTCATTTTCTGCTGTTACGATCTGTCTCTTCAGATATGCAACGATCTGCTCTACTGGTGCTTCCACCTTAACTGTCAGGATCTTTTCTGATTCTCCACGATTAATTGCCAGTGTTCTATGTCCTGCCACCTTTGAAAGAGGTTCACTGAATTTGTAATACATTTCGTAAACAGATTCTGCTTCTTCATCCTTTGCAGATGATGTCAGTGTTCCTTCCTTAAATGTAAGATCTCTGATATAACTTCTGAAATCTGCAGCATCTGATACTTTTTCAGCAATAATATCCTGCGCACCTGCAATTGCTGCTGCCGCATTCTTTACTTCTTTTCCTTCTTCCTGAGATACGAACTGTTCTGCATATTCTTCCACTGGTGCAGTTGCATCCTGTTTCATAATATAGTCTGCAAGAGGTTCAAGTCCTTTTTCTTTGGCAATTGTTGCTCTTGTTCTACGTTTCTGTTTATATGGACGGTAAAGATCTTCTACAACAACCATTGTTGTTGCCTGCTCAATCTGAGTCTTTAACTCATCAGTCAGTTTACCCTGTTCTTCTATACTTGCGATTACCTGTTTCTTTCTGTCTTCCAGATTTCGAAGGTATCTGAGTCTTTCATCGAGATTACGAAGCACTTCGTCATTTAATGAACCTGTTGCTTCCTTACGGTAACGGGAAATGAAAGGAATTGTATTTCCCTCATCGATTAATTTCACAGCAGATTCTACCTGCCAGGTCTTTACTCCTAATTCTTCCTGTAATGCTTTAATAATATCCATTTTACACACTCTCTATCCTTGTTTTTCTGTTAGTTTGCTAATTTCTCTAACTTCAGGCTATCTTGGCCTGTCAATCGTATCATTATACCAAATAATAATTCCTGTGTCAAAAACGTCACATGCCGTTTTTATGCCTTTTTACCGCTTGCTACATGACTTTTCATGATTCCATAATACATTATCAGAAGCAGTCCACCCGCAAGTACCCATGCAACCGGACTCGCCATACAAATTCCGAAATAGTTTCCCTGTCCAGATGCAATTACTGCGACCACACCTCTTCCAATCAGTTCCGCCACACCAGCCATCATTGGCAGCAAGCCATATCCCATGCCCTGAATTCCATTTCTGTACAGGTTTACAATTGTCAGAGGGATAAAGAATGTTGTGACACATTTAAGATAAATATCCACATACGAAACGATATCCGATACATTTTCTGAGACAAACAGATATGTCATATATCTGCCAAAGAACGCAACTAGCAGTCCTGCCACGATTGAATACACAATTCCCATTGCGGTTGCTGCCCGAAATCCTTTTCGAATTCTTTCTCTGTCGTAACGGCCTGTATTCTGTGCACAGTATGTAGCCATCGTCGTTCCCATTGCAACATATGCCTGCGTTACCACCTGTTCGATCTTATTTGCCGCTGTAAATCCAGCTACTGCAACAGAGCCCAACTTGTTCAGTGCTGACTGTACCATAATCGTTCCAATCGCTGTAATCGAATATTGTAATGCCATTGGCAAGCCGATTCCAAGCTGCATTTTTACCAGTGTTCCATCCAGTCTCCAGTCCTCCTTGTGCAACTTTAGCACCGGTACCTTCTTTATAATATAAACAAGGCACAACACACCTGAAACTCCCTGGGATATGACCGTTGCAACTGCTGCACCAGGTGCTCCCATCTGAAATACAATAATAAATACCAGGTCCAGTATCATATTCAGAACTGCTGCAAGAATCAGAAAATACAATGGCGTTTTACTATTTCCTAGTGCACGAAGGATGCCCGCCTGCAGATTATAAAGTACCTGTGCACCTATTCCTGCACAAATAATCATTATGTAGGCATATGCATCTTTAAATATGTTTTCCGGTGTGTTCATAATTCTGAGCAGATGCGACATTCCCAGCATACTGATCATTGTCATCAGAATCGATAGAACCAGCGAAATAATTGCTGCACTACCAACCGTTTTTCTCATGCCCTGCATATCACCTGCGCCAAACCGCTGGGATGTGAGTACCGTCAGCCCAGCTGTCAGTCCTGTCAGGAACCCGATAATCAGAAAATTGATCGTACTGGTCGAACCGACTGCTGCCAGAGCATCTGTCCCCACAAACTGTCCTACAATAACCGTATCCACCATACTGTAGAACTGCTGAAATACATTTCCTATAAAAACAGGGACCGTAAAGTGAAAAATCATCCTAGCTGGACTCCCTTTCGTCATGTCTCTTTCCATTTTGTTCTCCATTAGTCATTATTCTGCCATAGATTCATCTGTTCTTCTGTCTCTCATCTTTCTTTTTTCGAACAGCGTTTTGATCTTTCCATGACAGATATAAAATATACAGACTTCCTTACAAGAATACAATTGGTAAAATACACGTATATTTTAATTTTACAGGAAGTAAATTTTACAAATTTACAATAGAAACTAACTATGCTACAATTATTCTAAATCTTACTGAATATTGCAGTCTTACCTATACATAGTATATAGTATATAAAGAACAGGACATACCATTTGTAACTAGTATCCTGCATACAGCAGATTTATAACATGATTCTAAATTTCATAAAGGACAGGGTGAACTATGGACTACTATCAATATAACAACGATAATGATAATAATAACAATGGTGACAATCGCGGTAATTACCAGACACCAGTAAGGAACAAAGATAAATTTGCAACCATTTCAATGATTCTTGGTATCATTGCCATTCCTGGCATTGCAACAGTATGGCTTGGCATCGTCTTCGGCATCGCAGCCGCTGTACTGGCTATTCTTTCCCGCCTGAACACTGGAAAATTCGAAGGTACTGCTGCCGCTGGTCTGATCATGGGCATCATTTGCATCGTAATATCTTTTATGCTTTTTGCATTTGTACTGAAAATGATCAATTCACCTGAAATGATGTCATTGCTCAAACAGTATATGGATATGATGCAGTAAACTGCATTTGTGCGTAACAAAAAGTAACATTTCATCTTTACTTATACAATGAATTAGATAGCACTACCAAAAAGAACCAGATAGCACAGAGCTTCTACCTCTGCAATATCTGGTTCTTTTTTATTTTAATGTTTTCATTATCGATCTAATAAATTCTACTTTTCACAGAAAACATTGTAAATCGCTTTAATGGCATTTTCAAAATAAGCATTTCTGACTCCGACAATAATGTTGAGTTCACTGGAACCCTGATCGATCATTTTCACACTGATCTTAGCTTTTGCAAGTGCCTTGAATATATTACTTGCGACTCCTGAAGTTGCACGCATTCCACGACCGACTACTGCTACCAGTGCAAGATCAGATTCAAGCTCTATTGAATCTGGTGTAACTGCCCTATGTAACTCTGCAAGTACTTTCTGCTCTTTTTCTACGAATTCATCCTGGTGAACAAAAATAGTCATCGTGTCGATGCCTGATGGCATATGTTCAAATGAAATTCCATTTTCTTCAAATACCTGGAGCACTTTTCTCCCAAATCCTATTTCTGAATTCATCATATCCTTTTCAATGGTAATCGATACGAATCCTTTCTTTCCGGCAATACCAGTAATCAGATGTTCTGGGACCTGACAGGTACTTTCAACGATCATGGTACCTTTATCCTGTGGTGCATTGGTATTACGAATATTAATTGGAATACCTTCTTTCCGAACTGGGAAGATAGCATCTTCATGAAGTACGGTTGCTCCCATATAAGACAGTTCTCTCAGTTCCTTATACGTAATCACTTTGATTGCCTCTGGATCCTTGATGATTCTTGGATCAGCAACCAGAAAACCAGATACATCTGTCCAGTTCTCATATACATCAGCATTCACTGCC
Organism: uncultured bacterium; assembly: GCA_905215405.1. Lineage (GTDB taxonomy): Bacteria > Bacillota > Clostridia > Lachnospirales > Lachnospiraceae > CAJMQE01. The sequence goes on along the minus strand of CAJMQE010000031.1, from coordinate 27,200 downwards.
TTTGCTACGATAGAACCAGTGACATCAGAACCACCACGGGAAAATGTTTTGACCTTTCCATCTGGAGTTGCACCGTAAAATCCTGGGATTACTGCCTTTTTAATCTTCTTTAACTTTTTAACAAGTACTTCATTCGTCTTATCCGCATTAAATGTTCCATCTTTTTCAAAGAAAATGACAGTAGCGGAATCTATAAATTCGTAGCCAAGATATGCTGCCATGACCAGACCATTCAGATACTCACCTCGAGATGCAGCGTAATCTCTTCCCTCTTTTTTCTTAAAGTTCTCTTCGATTTTATCGAATTCCTGATCAAGGGAAAGATCAATACCCAGTCCAACTATAATTTCGTAATATCTGTCCTTAATTGCTGACAGAGATGCACTGAAATCCTGATCTTCTTCAGCCTGTGCATAGCAGGCATATAACATATCTGTTACTTTTGTATCTCCTGAGAATCTTTTTCCTGGAGCTGATGGTACCACATATCTTCTGGACTCATCTGCTCGAATGATATCTCCTACTTTTTGAAATTGTTCTGCGCTGGCAAGGGAACTTCCACCAAATTTAACTACTTTTTTCATAATAATCTCCAATCAAATAAAAATTATTTTGTAAAATCATTTGTATTACGCAATTTTACTTTGCGATTCAATACTCTGTTAATATTGTATGGCCTTGGGCAAACATAATTCCACTTGCCTTTGCCTCTCTTCCTTTATAATTCCATCAATGATTCTTTTGATCTTTGCTTTCATATAACATAACGTTAACAGGATCTCCGGAATGGTATGTATATTACTTAATTTCATATAATCCTCCCTGACATATGACACATCCAATAGAAAGTCCTTATTTTTTTTATTTTCGTTATTATATCTTATTTTTAGCCTTAATAAAACCTTTTTTGCAAAAGTTTTCTGTTGTTATTCCATTTTTTTCTATCTATTCTATTTTTTAAGAAAATGTCCAGTCTGTCTCACAGGATCTCGACTATGTTATTTTTCAATTCTGATTCTGTTAAGGACGCCACCCAGTTTTTCCTCTGCCTGTGTATACTCTGCTTCACTGATCTCTTTTGTTATCACACCGAATTCATCCTTCAGTCCATCAACAGTTACCAGTTCCACATCTCCAAATGCTGCTTTAACCTGTTCAAAGCGGTCATTTACAGTTCCTGATACTCTGACAAAGAACTTTTTACGAGAGTTCGCGATATCTGAAAGTTCCAGTTTTGTCGTACTCCAGATTGACATGATATTCGTTCCAAGATGCTTGACACAATCAACAACATCTGTAACTACCGCACTTGCAGTTGGCAGTTTTCCTGCACCTGCACCAAAGAACATTACATCACCAATGACATTACCATTGATATAAATACCATTCAGGACATCATTGACACTATAGAGCGGATGAGACTCACTAATCATAAATGGTGCAACCATTGCATAGACATGCCCATCTACTCTTTTACTTGTTGCCAGCAGTTTTATGGACCGTTCCATCTTTTCTGCATATTTAAAATCTCTATCTGTTATTTTTGTAATGCCTTCTGTATAAATGTCTTCGTAATCAACCTGAGAACCAAATGCAAGAGAAGTCAGAATTGCAATCTTTCTGCAAGCATCATATCCTTCAATATCAGCTTCCGGATTTCTTTCTGCATATCCTTTTTCCTGCGCATCATGAAGAACATCATCAAATGCAAGGCCTTCACGGTCCATTCTTGTCAGCATATAGTTCGTAGTACCATTTAAAATTCCTGTGATCTGCGTAATTTCATCTGCTGTCAGTGACTGATTCAGAGGTCTGATAATTGGAATACCACCGCCAACACTTGCTTCAAACAAGAAGTTCAGTTTCCGTTCTCTGGCCATTTCCAGTAAAAATGCACCGTGTTTTGCAACAAGCTCTTTATTAGAAGTTACTACGCTTTTTCCGTTCTCAAGAGCTTTTTTTACAAATGTGAAAGCTGGCTCAACACCGCCCATTACTTCTACAACTACTTTTACTTCAGGATCATTCATAATGATATCGACATCATGCACGATCAGCTTCTCTACCGGGGTACCAGGAAACTCTTTCAGATCCAGGACATACTTAATTTCAATATCCTGGCCGGCTCTCTTGCCGATTGATGCACCATTTGTTTCCAGGACTTCTACCACACCTGAACCTACTGTACCATAACCTAATACTGCAATTTTAACCATTTCTTCCTCCATTCCTGCACCTGCATTCTTTCAGGCCACATCTAAAGTTGACGCAAGTTCTTTACGCTTAAATCTTCTGCCTTCCTATTCTCTGGAAAGGATTTTTAAATATCTGACTCCGAACAGGTTCTCAATCTCTTCGATCATCTTTGAAGAATCCCCCGTCGTTGGAAGGATATCCACACTCAGTGTCAGAGAGGCGACACCGTTGACTGGAATTGTCTGGTGTATTGTAAGAATATTTGCCTTAAAATGTGCGATCATATTCAGCACTCTGGATAATAATCCAGGTTCATCGTCCATGGACAGTACAAAAGTAATTGTCTTTCCCTTTACATTATCCCTGAACGGGAAAATATCATCTTTATATTTATAAAAAGAACTACGGCTGATCCCGATCTTTTCTGTCGCTTCTGCTACATTAAGATTACTCGTCTCGATCAGTCTGTTCGCCTCTGCTACTTTTAAAAGCACTTCTGGTAAAGCCTTCTGCTTTACTACATAATATTTAATATCATCTGCCATTTTTTTCTCCACTTTTTACCTCATTTCTGCGTTACTTAGCTGCGCATACTGTACTTATGTCAGGCTCTTTGCTTACTGTAAACGGCATATAATGTGTAACTTTTGTCAATGTGTTTGTTGTAGAAATACACATGTATTTCCCAGAAAGAATATAGCATATATTTTATGTAAATGCAACCTTTTTACTTTATTGTACTAAATTAAATTCATTTTTTACTTAAATTTAACAAGTTTTATCAGTATATTGATTGCTTTTATCATATAATACTGAACTTTAAGTTCACAAAGAGGCAATTAACAAACGTTTTTAAGTCAGAGTATTTACACGCTTTCCCATTTTCAATAGGGCCAAATCTAGATTTCTCTTTGAAAACAAAAAAAGTGCCCACCTGCCGTGGACACTTCCTGCAAATACTTTTATTATTCTTTTCTTTCTGAATCTGGGATAATTGCCATCATTTTGATTACACGCCCCGATTTCTGTTCTTGTTTTATCTGTTGATTACCTTAATGACCTCTACTCGAATAATTCGATCATCATTCATGTCTGCAATTCTAAGTGCAAAGTCTTTGTAGTAAACATATGCGCCAACAGAGACCGTCTTATTCTCTTCTGCAAGTTTGGCTGTTACGACTTCACGCAATGTGGCACCATCTTCAAGTGGGATTTCTACCTTTGCAAGCATATTGACCATTTTCACTGAGCTGCCTGCACGATATAATGTTTTTTCCGTCTCATCAAAAGAATGAAACAGAAATTTTCTAACAGCAAATAATCCTGCGATTGCCGCAACCCCCAAAACTGTATCTACTGCTGTACCATGTCCAATGATCATCTGTCTAGCTATTGCAAACAAAAGTACCTCGATCACCGTTGCTGGTGTATGCTTACAAAGCATCTTTACAAATTCCACTCCAACCGCAAGTGTCATTGCTTTTCCTAAAAATACTGTCAGTGCATCATCCTGTGCAAGTGCTGTCGTATTCATTGCACTTGTCATCAGTTTAAATGACAATGCTATGATGATTACGACCAAGATTGCTGAAATTACAAGTTCCAGATAATAGCAGAGTTCAAAAACTCCTTTTTGTAAAAATTTTCTCATTCAATTTTACACGCAAAAAAGCATGCCCTTTCCCTATTAAAGTCCGTCTGCAGGTATGTGACCACCACACATGCAACTATTTCTTATGTACATTTTGTTCCGTTTCCAGTTCATTATACAAAAGGACCAGGGAAAAGTCATGCTTTTTCTGACTATTCAATTATATTCTTACAACTATTCACTATGTTATTGTAGATCTTATTCCTCATCAAACAGGGATGTTGATAAATATCTGTCGCCTGTATCAGGTAATAATACAACAATATTTTTTCCTTCATTTTCAGGACGTTTTGCAATCTGAACTGCTGCCCAGAGTGCTGCACCTGAAGAAATGCCGACCAGAACGCCCTCTGTGTGTGCAATTTCTCTACCTGTTTCAAAAGCATCTTCATTTGCTACAGCAATAATTTCATCATATACCTTTGTATTCAGTGTTTCAGGAACAAAACCAGCACCGATACCCTGGATTTTATGAGGACCAGCCTGACCTTTTGAAAGAACAGGAGAAGTTGCTGGCTCTACTGCAATTACTTTTACGTCTGGATTCTTTGATTTCAGGTATTCACCTACACCTGTAATTGTTCCGCCTGTACCAATACCGGCGATGAAAAAGTCTACTTTACCATCAAGATCTTCCCATATTTCTGGTCCTGTAGTCTTCTTATGTGCATCAGGATTTGCCTGATTTGTGAACTGACTCAGAATGAAAGAGTTCTCAATCTCTTTGTTGAGTTCTTCTGCTTTTGCAATTGCTCCCTTCATTCCCTTGCTGCCATCAGTAAGTACCAGCTGTGCACCATAAGCTTTTAACAGTTTTCTTCTTTCTACACTCATTGTCTCTGGCATTGTTAAAATTGCCTGATAACCTTTAGCTGTTGCTACGGAAGCAATACCAATTCCTGTATTTCCTGATGTAGGTTCAATCAGTGTTGCGCCTGGGCTGATAAGGCCTTTTGCTTCTGCATCTTCGATCATAGCAAGTGCAATTCTGTCTTTTACACTGCCAGCTGGATTAAAATATTCCAGTTTTGCAATTACATTACTTTTTAATCCGTGTGCCTTTTCAAAATTCTTAACCTCAAGAAGAGGTGTTCTTCCTATTAATTCTGTAATACTTCCTTTTACATTTGCCATAATTTTGAACCTCCATATGATTTTATATTTTATATTTCCTATTTGTTTAATATGATTTAATAATGTTATAGCACTTAATTCATACTATGTCAATAGGAATATAGTTATTTATTCTTTTTAATCTTATAGTTGTTATAAGAAAAAATTTGATGCTGATGGATTTTATATTTGAGATCTGTGGTTTAGAATCTGCTACTTGGAATCTGTGTTGTGATTTGTGATTTTGGATCTGTGATTTTGGATTTATAACTTGAGATCTGTGATTTGGAGTCTGTGATTTTGGATTTATGACTTGAGATCTGTGATATGGAATCTGTACTTTGGAATCTGTACTTTGGAATCTGTACTTTGGGAGCAGTTATTTGAGATCTATACTTTGAAATCTGTTCTTTGGGATCTGTTCTTTGAGATCTGTTCTTTGAGATCTGTGACTTGAGTATATACATTGAGATTTAATATCTGCATGGTGTTCCAGGCGCTGGCACCTGTACCTGAAAACCATGCAACGTAGAATTTCGCAGAACTGCGATTATGACTTTAACAATTGTGGTGTGTCTTCCATTACTGCCAGTTTTACACCACCAAAAGAGATTTTACTGGCTGCTTCCGCAAGGACTTCCAGCGATGGCTGCGGATCCATGGTGAACCACTCTGTATACATAGCCATAATTCCAGATGTCAGATATTCTGCATATAAATAGAACTGTGCGTCCGGCATCGAGATCTGTCCTTTAAATTTTTCCGTCAGCCTTCCTTTTAATACGTCCTTCACTTTAACGATTAGGAATTCATAGGAATTGGCACTGATAATTTTCTTATAGAACTCATAATTTTCATTGATGATCTGATTGAGGCTATGAAATAATACATATGCATCAAAATTTGTATCCAAATAATTATACTGATCAATAACAACCATCAGACTATCAATAATTTCATTCTGGACTTCTTCTATAACATCCTGTACCGAAGTATAGTGCATATAAAATGTTTTTCGATTGATATCAGCACGTTCTGCCAGTTCTTTTACCGTAATCTGCCCAAAATCTTTTTCGATGATCAGCTGCATGACCGCATTTCTGATGCTCATCCTGGTTCTCTCTATTCTTCTGTCCGTTTTCTTTTCATTCTGTGTCATTTTAAGCCCCTTTTTTCTGATTCCATACATTCCCACCTGCGTAAGGTAACATTTCTATCTGATATGTGTAATAAGTAACATTCATAAATAGATTGACCATTGTTTTTGTTCCTATGCATGCTATTATATAACTTAGTAAATTTAAAAGCAACACGTGTTACTTAGGAGGACAAAACACTTATGAGACCTTATATTATTGCAACCGATTCCGCTGCGGATCTGCCACTTTCCTACATAAAAGAAAATAACATCGTTCGCTGTCCAGTTGACTACATTGTGGATGGCAAAGAATATGGAATTTCCATTGGTGAAATCAGCAAAGAAGACTTTTACTCTGCCCTTCGTAATGGCAAGAGCGTCTCAACAACTGCTGCCAATCCAGCAACAATTATTGATATTATGGAAGAGCATGTAAAAAACGGCTATGATATTCTGTATATCAGCTTTTCATCAGCCCTGAGCAGTAGTTACAATAATACTGTACTTGCTGCTTCTACCGTATGTGAAGATCATCCAGAAGCTACGATCACTGTCGTTGATTCTCTTGCTGTTACAAGTGGACTCAGCCTGCTCGTTCAATACGCAGTTCGTCAGAAAGAAGCTGGCAAAACACTCCAAGAAGCTGCTGCGTGGCTTGAAGAAAATAAGAAAAAGCTGGTTCAGGAATTTGTCGTTAAGGACCTGTTTTTCCTACTTCGTGGTGGCCGACTCAGCAAATCCAGCGCGATTGTTGGAACAGCCCTGAAAATCAATCCTCTACTTGCTGTCAATCATGAAGGAAAGCTCGATACAATTGGTAAAGTTCGTGGAAGAAAACGTGCGATCAGTCTTTTACTGGATAATATGAGTGAAAAAATGAATCCAACTCTTTGTGACTGTGCCTATATTACACACTCAGACTGTGAAAATGACGCCAACCTGCTAGCAGATGCTGTAAAAGAACGTTTTCATATTTCAGATCTGACAATCATGGATATGAGTCCTACCATCGCTGTTCATGGTGGTCCTGACGCACTTTTCATTGCCTACCTTGGTAAATAATAAATAAAAAAACAGCGTTGACTGTTCTTACCTTGTGATAAGAACATCTCAACGCTGTTTTTTATTGAATTATCTAGATCTGATAAAAGACATGTGCGCAAAAGGAATCATCTAAATAGACATTTCCTATTATAGTTTCCTAATATATTCGCACTATAAATGTGGGCACACTGCATGAACCGCATACGCTTCGTAAGAATTTGTAAGAATTGTATCTCTTACTTCATATCTTCTGTCATCTTCTTAAGGGCTTCACGTTCTTCCTCGCTGAGGAAATACTGGATATCAAGAAGAATAATCAATTTCCCATCAAGATTTGCAACCCTGTCAAAATATCTAAGTTCTTCATTCTTTACAATATTAGGCATTTCAACGATATTAGCCTGTTCAAAATCATGAATCTCATCGACTTCATCAACTTCAAGTGCAAGTGTCATATCTGGCAGCTTTACGATAATAAGATTATCACCATTTGTCTGCGCATCATCCATGTTAAATTTTCTCTTCAGTGAAAATACAGGAATGACTTCACCTCTAAGATTAATAATTCCCTTAATATACTGAACAGCATTAGGTACGGGTACAATATTTACCTGTTTTTCAATAGAACTTACAAGATTGATATCAACTCCGTAGCTTTCTTTTCCAAGTTTAAATACAACTGGCTTTAAATAATCTGCCATATTCTCCTCCATTCATCGCGCATATCTGCGCCTACAAATTTGGGGCAAGCACAAAAACCTGCATGTGAAAGTTTTCTCTTTCGCATCATTCCCTCGTTTATCAAACGTTACTTTTCAACTTTTTGTCCTGTACTCAGCCATTTCAAATATGCATTAATAAATACATCAATGCTGCCGTCAAGTACATTCTGTGCATTACCGCTTTCCGCATTCGTTCTATGATCTTTAACCATTGTGTAAGGTTGTAATACATAACTTCTGATCTGATTACCGAAATTGATGTCTTTGATATCGCCACGAATGTTGGACTCTTTCTCCGCATTTTCTTCCTGCTTCATAATAAAGAGTTTGGCTTTCAGCATCTGCATTGCCTTATCTTTATTCTGATGCTGGGATCTTTCATTCTGACATTGTACTACAGTTCCTGTCGGAATATGTGTAATACGAATTGCAGATGAAGTTTTGTTGATATGCTGTCCACCAGCACCGCTGGAACGATACGTATCAATTCTCAGATCATCTGTATTGATTTCAACATCAAGATCCTCTTCGATATCCGGCATTACATCACAGGATACAAAGGATGTCTGTCTTTTACCTGCCGCATTAAATGGTGAAATACGAACCAGTCTGTGTACACCATGCTCCGATTTTAATAAACCATATGCATTCTGTCCTTCAATTTCAATGGTAACTGATTTGACACCTGCTTCTTCACCATCCAGATAATCGATAATTTCCGTCTTAAATCCTCTGGATTCTGCCCATCTTAAATACATTCTCATCAGCATCGAGGACCAGTCACAGCTTTCAGTTCCACCTGCACCGGCATTCAGTTTTAAAATGGCATTACATCCATCATACTGACCAGACAGCAGTGTACTGATTCGTAAACTGTCCATCTTTTCTTCCAACGATGTCACTTCTTCTTCAACTTCTGAAACCAGGGAAGTATCATTATCCTCTTCTGCCATTGCAATCAGAGTTTTTGCATCTTCCATCTTGGATTCCAGTTCCTGATACTTTTCAAATGTATCCTTAAGATCTTTCAGTTCTTTCATGAGGTGCTGGGACTTATCTGGGTTATCCCAGAATCCCGGTGCCTCCATATTCATTTCTATTTCTTCAATTCTTTTACCCTTATTAGCGAGGTCAAAGTGAATCCCCGATTTCTAATAATGGCTTTTCTAATGTTGTGAGTTTGTATCTGAACTGATCGTACTCAACCACTATAATCACCTACTTTAATTTGATATTGACTGTATCGCAATGTTAAAAACAATTGCGATACATTTATATAGAATATATATATAACATATATTGAATAGCGTTTGTACTACTGCATACGTCCACAGCACTGTTTGTACTTTTTGCCACTACCACATGGGCATGGATCATTTGGATATACTTTTTTGATATCTCTCTTGATTGGCGCTTTTGTAGCAGAATCATCTTTATTCGTTCCTGTAACTTTGGCAACCTGCTCTCTTTCTACGTTCTGTTCGATCTGAACATGCATCAGAAGTCTAACAGTATCCTGCTGGATACCTCTTGTCATTTCATCGAACATTTCATATCCACTTACTTTATATGCTACAAGTGGATCTCTCTGACCGTAAGCCTGCAGACCAATACCCTGACGAAGCTGATCCATATCATCAATATGATCCATCCATTTTCTATCAATGACCTTAAGAAGAATTACACGTTCTAACTCTCTTAAATGCTCAACTTCTGGGAATTCAGCTTCTTTATCTTCATAAATCTTAACTGCCTTTTCTTTCAGATCATGAATCAGTTCGTTCTTCTTGTTAATTCCTTCTGTCTTCTCAATAACAGGAAGTGGAATTGTAGGAAGAATCAGCTCGTTCAGCTCATTGAAATCCCACTGTTCTGAATCATGGTCATCGCTGACACATGTTGATACTGCACCTTCAATAAAATCAGTGATCATCTTGATGATTGAATTTCTCATACTATCGCCATTAAGAACTTTCTTTCTCTCACCATAGATAATTTCACGCTGTTCATTCATAACCTGATCATATTCAAGAAGGTTACGACGAATACCATAGTTATTTGTTTCGATCTTCTTCTGAGCCTTTTCAATTGCACTTGATAACATCTTGTGTTCAATCTGCTCATCATCAGCGACACCAACCGCATTAAATACAGCCATCAGTTTTTCCTGACCGAACAGTCTCATCAAGTCATCTTCCAGTGAAATGAAGAATCTGGATTCACCAGGATCTCCCTGACGTCCTGCACGACCTCTTAACTGATTATCAATACGTCTGGATTCATGACGTTCTGTACCAATGATTTTCAGACCACCTGCTGCTTTTGCGTCTTCATCCAGCTTAATATCAGTACCACGACCAGCCATATTTGTTGCAATTGTGACTGCTTTGTGGCGACCTGCTTCTGCTACGATCTCAGCTTCCAGTTCATGGAACTTCGCATTCAGGACTTTATGAGGAATGCCTCTCTTCTTCAGAAGTTCACTTACCTCTTCAGATGCTTCAATTGTAATTGTACCAACCAGTACAGGTTGTCCCTTCTTATAAGATTCTTCAACGGAATCTGCTACTGCATTCAGTTTTGCTTTTCTTGTCTTATATACAGCATCCTGTAAATCTTTTCTGAGAACTGGTTTATTAGTAGGAATTTCGATAACATCCATATTATAGATCTCTCTAAATTCTTTTTCTTCTGTTAAAGCAGTACCTGTCATACCTGCTTTTTTCTCAAATTTATTAAAGAAGTTCTGGAATGTAATTGTAGCAAGAGTCTTACTTTCTCTCTTTACCTTTACATGTTCCTTTGCTTCAATTGCCTGGTGCAGACCATCTGAATATCTTCTACCTGGCATAATACGTCCTGTAAATTCATCTACAATCAATACTTCATCATCTTTTACGACATAATCTTTATCTCTGAACATCAGATTATGTGCACGAAGTGCAAGAATGATATTGTGCTGGATCTCAAGGTTTTCAGGATCCGCATAATTATCAAGGTGGAAGAACTTTTCAACCTTTGCAATACCCTGTTCAGTCAGGTTTACGATCTTGTCCTTTTCATTGACAATGAAATCACCATCTTCTTCGATTTCTTCTTTCATGATGGCTGCCATCTTAGTCATTTCACCAGAAACTGTGCCACGTTCCATCTGTCTTGCCAGAATATCACATGCTTCATATAACTTCGTAGATTTTCCACTCTGACCAGAAATGATCAAAGGTGTTCTGGCTTCATCGATCAGAACAGAATCGACTTCATCGATAATACAGTATTTCATCTTTCTGAGAACCAGCTGTTCTTTATAAATGACCATGTTGTCTCTCAGATAATCGAAACCGAGCTCATTATTTGTAACATATGTAATATCACAATTATAAGCAGCTCTTCTTTCGTCTTCTTTCATACTGTTGAGTACAACACCAACAGTCAGTCCAAGGAATTCATGGACCTGTCCCATCCACTCAGCATCACGCTTAGCAAGATAGTCATTAACTGTAACGATTAATACGCCTTCTTCTGTAAGTGCATTCAAATATGCAGGTAATGTTGATACAAGGGTCTTACCTTCACCTGTCTTCATCTCTGCGATACGGCCCTGATGAAGGATAACTCCACCGATCAGCTGTACTCTGTAGTGTTCCATACCAAGAACTCGTTTACCTGCTTCTCTGACAACTGCAAATGCTTCCGGTAATAAATCATCCAGTGTCTCACCCTTTGCCAGTCTTGCTTTAAATTCTTTTGTTTTATCTTTCAGCTGCTGGTCTGAAAGGGCTGACATTTCTTCATGAAGACTCTCAATCTTGTCTATGATTGGATAGATTCTCTTTAGTTCATGCTGACTATGCGTGCCAAATAATTTCTGAGCTAATCCCATTCCATTTATCTCCTTAATATTAAATAAATAAACTAATAAAAAATATAAACAAATTAAGCAATATCTTAATATGATATTCCCAGTTATTGTAACACTATTACCCCTTTAACGCAAGTTATACGCGCCGCAGAAAACGTAATTTAATAGGTTGTTTATCTTTTACATATTTTTTACTTTTGAGCCGGACTGATTTCCTATTTTTTAAACAAAAAAAGTGTCGCACAGATACTTGCTAATTCTGTGCGACAGCTTCCTGTATATATATTATTTGATGCAGATCATGGAATTATTCCAAGATGTGTCTACCACTAAAACTCTGGTTCGATCAGGCCGTATGTACCGCCTTTTCTTTTATAAACCACATTGACTTCATTCGTCTCTGCATTGTTGAATACATAAAAATTATGTCCTAATAATTCCATCTGAATGCAGGCTTCCTCAGGATCCATTGGCTTTACTCCAAATTTCTTGGTTCGTATGATCTTGATCTCCGGTTCTTCTGGATATTCTTTATCAACAAATTCCGGTGTAAAATCTGCAATGTTCTGTTTCTTGCCCACTAACTTATTTTTATATTTCTTGATCTGTCTTTCAATGACTTCTTCGACCAGATCAATGGAAACATACATATCACTGCTTACCTGCTCCGATCTTACAATACTGCCCTTCACAGGTATTGTGACTTCGATTTTCTGTCTTTCTTTTTCCACACTTAAAGTAACATTAACCTCAGTATCTGCAGCAAAGAATCTGTCTAACTTTCCTAATTTCTCTTCTACTGCGGACTTTAAACCATCAGTTACATCAATGTTTCTACCTATAATATTAAATCGCATGATGTCCAACTCCTTTACGTGTATTATATTACCCTGAAATCGGATTCTGTATTCCCCGCTTTATGAATTCCCCACTTTTTCATTCACCTTATATTAAGCGAGGCTTCAGGCTCTTTCTTTCCTGGTCGTCAATCACATGGATTACATACTTTTTTAACAAGTACTACATGTCTTTTGATAGTTATTATTATATCACAATTCTGTTTTTAAACAAGTAAATTCTTACAATTTTCACATTTTATTTCTTTCGACGAACAACTACAAAATCTTCCAGTTAACTTTATTTTCTGCAGATTGAAAATGCCGTTTCAGGCCTTTATAATAAATATACAAAACATGTATTCTATTTTATGTTATGTCAATCTTGATATCTTTGGGCACAAAAATTGTGGATAATGTGCATAACTTGGTGTATAACTATTATTTTTGATAAATTAGCCACTTTTTTCTGTGGACAGGTGTGGATAAGTGCTGAATAATATAGTGAAAAAGTGTGAACAGCTTTTCCTGCACTTTCTCATTTGTCATTTTTTTTGTTAAGAATGCACAATTCAACTTTTGTCTTTCTATTTTTACGTATTTCTCCATACGTTATCCTCAACGTGTAATTGTTTTTATTGTGTGAATTTCTCATACAATTATAAATATTTCCATTTTTTTCGTCAGATATGGTATAGTATACAGGCGGATATTTTGTATTTTGAAAGGAGAAAAAATATGAAGCAAAAAACGGTTCTAGTCACTGGTTCCTCCCGTGGCATCGGTCGTGGCATTGCCCTGGCTTTTGCAAAGCATGGCTACAATGTCGTAATCAACTGTATCAAAAACAAGGAACACCTTTTGGCCGTACAGGAAGAGATCGAATCTAATCACGTATCCTGTCTCGCGTACACTGGCGATATCAGTAAATATGAAAATGCTCAGGAGCTGTTCTCACAGATCAGAGAACGCTTCGGTTCAATAGATGTACTTGTCAATAACGCAGGCATTTCCTACATTGGTCTATTTCAGGATCTGAAACCTGAAGAATGGAACACCATCCTTCAGACAAATGTAACATCCCTGTATAACTGCTGTCATTTTGCTATTCCTGATATGGTACGCAATCAGAGTGGACGAATCATCAACATCTCATCCGTCTGGGGTGTTGCAGGTGCTTCCTGTGAAGTTGCCTACTCTGCAACCAAAGGTGCTATTAATTCTATGACAAAAGCACTTGCAAAAGAACTTGCGCCGAGTCACATTCAGGTAAATGCGATCGCCTGTGGTGCAATTGACACAGAGATGAATGCCTTTTTAAGTGAAGAAGAACGAGCTGATCTAATCGAAGAAATTCCTGCAGGCAGACTCGGAACAGCTGATGAAGTCGGAGAATTTGCATACTCTATCGCTACCGGCCCCGCCTACATGACCGGACAGATCATCCAGTTCGACGGTGCCTGGATCTGATGTGATCGTCTTAGATTGCTTTATGAGCATAATTTAAAATAAGAAAGACCAGTATACAGGATTTTCTCCTACATACTGGTCTTTTATTATTGAAAGCTTTTATCTACCTGGATCACAACATAATAGCTGTCATTGATCTGTTTGATTTTGTATGTGATTATTTCAATGATCTGCTCATCGCTATACCCAAAGTTATAAGGTACTACAATATCAAAGATCAAATTTTTGATCAGTGGCCCCTGGGTTATCCTGAAATCATGCATTGTAATTCTTTCGTCTAGTTCCTGTAAAATATTTGTGACCATTTCCCGAAGTGCATTGACTGTTGCATCATTATAAACGATCGGATCCATGTGAATAGATACACTACATTTTAACTTCTGCTGAATCTCCTTCTCTGTCAAATCGATAATATCATGTGCTTCCAACAAATTCATAGAAAATGGAATTTCTGCATGCAACGTTGCAAACACTCTTCCCGGACCATAGTCATGAATGATCATATCGTGTATTCCTGTGATTTCTTTATGCGATAACACAATTTCTTCAAGTTCCCTTACAAAATCCGGATCAGCCGGCTGTCCAAGCAACGGCTGTACCGTGTCCCTGACTGTCTGAATACCCGCCAAAAATACAAAAATGGCGACTACTGCACCTGCAATCCCATCGATCTTGAGACCTGTAAACTCACTAATAACCACAGAAGCCAGAACGACCGCTGTTGCGATACAGTCACTCAAACTGTCCGTTGCCGTTGCAGCGATTGCTGATGAATTGATCTTTTTTCCAAGCTTTTTATTGTAATAACACATCCAGAGTTTCACACCGATCGATGCTATCAGAATCACGACTGATGTCACACTTGCAATGATCGGCTCCGGATGAAATATCTTTTCTACTGATGTCTTAAATAACTCAATCCCCATCAGCATAATTGCAAATGCAACAAATAATCCGGATAAGTATTCAATTCGTCCATGTCCGAACGGATGATCTGGATCAGCCGGTTTTCCAGCCATCTTAAAACCCAGCAGTGTCACAATCGATGACCCTGCATCTGACAGGTTATTAAATGCATCTGCAAGAATTGCTACCGATGCCGTGAGCAACCCTGCCATTACCTTTGCTGCAAACAGAACCAGATTACAAATGATGCCAAGAATTCCGGCAAACATGCCGTAACGCTGTCTCACTTTCTGATCGGTTACATTTTCACTGTCCTTAATAAACTTCCTGACTAACAGTTCTATCATAATTCTCCCCCATAGATCGCTTCCCTACATTTTCTTGCAGTAGCCTCTTATTGTACTTTCAAATATCTTTTCCTTAGTTCCAATCCTTTTTTCATATTTGTATTTCTCAATTTATTTCTTTTTAATTTAATACAATTTGTTTTCATTCATTTGTTTCATTTTAATTTGTTATAATTTGTTTTCATTCATTTGTTTCTTTTTAATTTGTTATAATTTATTTTCATTCATTTGTTTCTTTTTAATTTCCTCTTACCGTTATCTTTTGTTATAACATATTTCTTTTCATTTTGATACTGGTATTAATGAAAATATTTTATCTGTAATACTGAGCTGACCTGCGCGTTTTATTCTATTATGAAGTTCCTGATTGTGCTAAAATAACAGGAACAGTATATTACAGGATTGGAGATAACAAAATGAATCATTTTACAGATTTTCCAAGAGTACGACCAGAAGAAGAGGGGATCTCCTCTGCTTCTGTAAAACATTTTCTTGACCGTCTGGACAGCCAGAACATCGCTATGCACTCAGCCATAATTATGAGACACGGACGGATCTTATCAGAAACTTATTATGAACCATATCAGAGAAATACCCTTCATCGGATGTTCTCCATCACCAAAAGTTTTGTTTCGTTGGCAATTGGCCTGCTCGAAGAGGAAGGCAAACTTTCTCTGGACGATACGATTGTAAGTCATTTCCCAGAAAAGATTCCCGCCGGTGGTGTCCATCCATACATGGAACAGCTGACCATTCGCGATATGCTCAGAATGGCGACCTGCCATGAGAAGACAACTTATAAAACACTGAAAAAAGCAGACTGGATCAGCACCTTTTTTGAGGTTGCACCAACACATGTTCCAGGTACCTGTTTTTCCTACGATACATCCTCAACACACACTCTGTCCGGCCTGGTAGAGAAACTCACAGGCATGAAACTACTGGACTACCTACGCGTAAAATTTTTAAATGAATTGGACTTTTCTAAAGATGCATACTGTCTGACTGATCCTGTTGGTGTCAGCATGGGTGGTTCCGGTCTGATGGCTACACCATATGATTTGCTGAAAGTCATGTACGTCATTTCCAAAAATGGCAACTACAACGGAAAGCAACTGCTGCCACAACGCTACCTCAAACTTGCTACTTCAAAACAGATCGACAATTATGGGAAAGGACCTACATTAGAAGAAATGCAGGGATATGGATATCAGTTCTGGTGTACCAGAAATAATGGATTTGTATGTTATGGCATGGGCGGACAGCTTGCACTCTATGTTCCCGACAAAGATATCATTCTGATCACAACTGCATTTACCTGTGAGCGCCAGGGTGGTGTTCAACTGATCTATGATGCATTCTGGGATGAAATTTACAATAAAATACAGGATTCTGACGCTCTTGTGTCCGATTCTAATGCAAAAGATCTTGGTTTCCACTTAGCTGCACCGAATACTGCAACTCCGAATTCCAACTGTTCTGAATCAGCTTCAGCATATACCCTTCAGAATTCTGTCCTCTATCGGCCACTACTTTCTGTACCGGAACTCTGCCAGGATACCTGTGCGGATACTGTTTATGGAAAAACATTTACTTTAGATGAAAATGAAGCTGGCTGGAAGAATGTTCAGTTGTGTGCAGACAGCCTGCATTATGAAAATGCTACTGGAATCCATACCCTGCATTTTAAAACCGGTGGTAACTCCATTCAAAATATGCCAGGGTATCCATACAGAGCCGCTGCTTCTGGTGCGTGGCGAGCAAAGTATACTTTCCTGATACGGATCCATATTATCGACGAATGTGTTGGTACCCTTTACATGCAGCTGGTCTTCAAGAACGATACGGTCACGCTGATGCTTCGTAAATTCGAAGAGACCATGTTCTCTGAATTTAATGGATTTATCAGTGGACATTGCTAAACTTTGCAATTCACAGCTAATTCAGTCTGGGATTTGATTCATCATCAATTGCAGTCTGAAATTTGCTTCATCATTAATTGCAGGCTGGGATTTGCTCCATTATTAATTGCAAACCTTTGCTTTATAGCTGAATACAGGATAACATCTGCTGAATTCTTTTTTGATAAGAGTGTTGTGCTTTGACCTTACGATATCCGTTCAGGGCGATTGCACTACGCTCTTCTTCATGTGAAAGATAATACTCCGCTTTTCTCATTAAATCATTGGTGTCTTCGTAGTAGACCAGATCTTTTCCATTTTCAAAGTACATCGGTATCTCAGCCTGAAAATTAGTCAGGAGGAACCCGCCACATCCAAGAATATCCCAGCCTCTTAATGGAATTCCACTTTTTATATTTCGAATCGTAAAATTCAGATTGATCTTACTCTCATGGAACACTTTGGGCATGTCTGTGTGATAATTTACACTGCCTCGGTATCTTACATTTGACAACCTCTCATCTTCTCCATCACTATAGACATCAACCATGAACTTTTCTCCGAGCAGATTCAGGTTCCGAATTCGCTCTATCTGTGCCATTTTAAATCCAAGAAATGTGGATTGGAACACAAGTGGCAGGCTGGATAAAGAACGCTCCCCCTGCTCAAAGGATACGAATTGCTCCAGCTCCTGCAGGATTTCGTCCGTCATCAGTTTACTGATCAAATCATCTCCGAATATTTCGATCTGCGCCAGCATTGCTGCATCAAAATAACCTTTTAAATATTCTGGAAGATGAGGTTTTAGATCGTCATAGGAATTTTTGCGATACATACTTCCGATAAATGAAATATCACTTGCGAATTTCCTTTTATCCTCTTCACTTTCCTTGAACATAATCCCATCCAGTCTAGCTGTATTTACTGCAAGTGGGAGATACCAGACATGTGGAAGGCCCATCTGTTTATAATAGAAGTAATTTACTTTATCAAATATAAAGATATTATTGCAGTCATTAAAAACAGATTCATGATGCATCGTAATCAACGGACTGTCACATGTCCATACAAGATAACGAATCCTGCATTTCTGACAGGCGTCTGAGACGACCCCAAAATAGTTCACACTGAACATACAGTCATATTGTCCCTCTGTTATTTTCTGAGCCAGCATTTCCACAAAGTCCGGATCATCATTATAATTGAATGGTCTGTCTGAAATCGTTTCTACTTCATGTCCACATTCCTGCAACGCCTCGAGAATATCCTGTTGGTGGTAAACTTTCCACTGATACATTAAAATTTTCATATTTAATCCCTTTTCCTTCTGTCCCTTCTCATCTTTTATCCATTTCCTCTATGTATTCCGTCATGAACCATTTACATGTTCTGCTCTTCCTGTTGTTTCTATGTCAGCACTATCCATATTGTAAAGTTTATTTATTACTGATATTTTTACTGATATATTTTCTGATATATTATCTATTATTTCTTTATGTTTTCTGTTATCTTATTTCTGTTATCTTATTTCTGTTATCTTATTATGTTTTTTGTATCTTTTATGTTTTCTATTACCTTTTTTCTGTTACCTTATTATGTTTTTTGTATCTTTTTATGTTTACTATTACTTTTTTTGTTACCTTTTGGTGGTACTATTTATTTTACTGCTCCTCTATACGGATTCACATGTACCATACAGTGTTTTACAGTTTCGAAATTCTTTTCAATTGCATGATGAACTGATTCAGCAATTGCATGAGAATCATTTAAAGACATTGTCCCAAGTGCACTGATTTCAATGTCTACATAGATCTTATCTCCAAATTTTCTCGTCCTCAATTCATCAATTCCTTTAACACCATCCTGATTCATGACTACACGACGCATATTCTCTTCTACCATACCATCACAGGACTCATCTGTCATCTTTCCCATGGAATCCATAAATATCGATACTGCCACCTTTAGGATAAATACGCAGATAATTACACTTGCCAGTGGATCGAGCACAGGAAATCCAATTCTTGCCCCCGCAATACCGATCAGACTGCCGATGGATGAAAGCGCATCTGAACGATGGTGCCAGGCATCTGCAAGAAGCGCACTGGAGTTGATCTTTGTCGCTGCAATTCTTGTATACCAGTACATGCCTTCTTTTACAATAATTGAAATGACCGCTGCCAGTAATGCCAGCGATCCTGGTATCGCAAGTTCTTCATAGTTGCCAGCCACAATTGTGCGAATACCACTGACACCGATCCCTGCTCCAGTGGCAAATAACATAACTGCAAGAATGATCGCTGCCACACATTCTAACCGTTCATGTCCATACTGATGCTTTTGATCCGCAGCTTTTCCTGAAACACGGATACCGATCATAACAATGATCGTACTAAATACATCTGATGCAGAGTGCACCCCATCTGAAATCATTGCCCCAGAATGCGCAAACACCCCTGCAAATAGTTTAAATACTGAGAGAATTGTATTGAGTACGATCGTATTTTTTGATACCCGCATTGCAAGTCTCTCATGTTCTGTCGTTACCTTCTGATTTTCCATATCAGTTACCTCCAAATTCATTTAGCGATAGCTCTATGGCACCTTATTCATCTTTTTCCAATTGGTGTATAAAATAGCTTCTTTTCCATAATTTCTTTTGTAGAATTATATTTGCATATAAAAAAAGCACACCCATGGAACATACTACTGTCCCACAGATGTGCGATAATTGCGTATATAACATCTGTTGCTGTTTCCAGCCCGGCTCCCTACGGCCTGATCAGATTGTACTGTCGATTTATGCAGTGCAAAGAGATAACTGTAGAGTAACACCGTGCTATGACTTTGTCAACATGGTATATTATTCATTTTTTCTCATTAGTAAATACAATGTGATCTGACTTGCAGATTACTAATTGTTATATTTTCCAGATACTTTTAATCTGGTCATGGCTCGTGATAATGCAGCCTGTGTATGATGATACTCCTGAATGCTCTGTTTCTGGCGAAGTCTTTCCTCCGCACGCTCCAGCGCTTCCTTTGCACGGACTTCATCAATATCTTCCGGACGTTCTGCCGTATCGACAAGAACCGTAACACGATTGTTCATTGCCTGTGCAAATCCAAGACCAACGATGGCTGTTGTCCACTCTCCATCTTCAGTTCTGAATTTCAGTTCACCAATATTGACTGCGATTACCATGTTTTCATGATGGGCAAGAATGGATTTCTGGCCTCCATCCATAACTGGAATGGTGAGAACTTCTGCTTTACCATCATAAAAAACCTTATCACTTGCTATAATTCTGAGCCTGAATGTACTCATATTGCACCTCTCCATTCCTTTTTTAATCTTGAGCCGTTTCTATTACTGCTCGTCTGAACCAGCCTTTGCCTTCTCGATTACTTCATCAATTGTACCAACATTGAAAAATGCCCATTCAGGGTAATCATCCATTTCACCATCAATGATTGCCTTAAATCCTCTGATTGTTTCCTTCAGAGGGACATGCTTACCAGGTACACCTGTAAAGTTCTCTGCCACGAAGAATGGCTGGGAAAGGAATCTCTGGATCTTTCTAGCTCTGTATACAGTCGTCTTATCTTCATCGGAAAGTTCTTCCATACCAAGAATTGCGATGATATCCTGTAACTCTTTGTATTTCTGAAGAGATTCCTGTACTTTTCTTGCTACTTCATAATGTTCTTCACCAACGACATCTGCCTCCAGAATTCTTGATGTAGATTCCAGTGGGTCAACAGCAGGATAAATACCCTGTTCTACGATCTTTCTGGAAAGTACAGTTGTTGCATCCAAATGCGCAAATGTTGTTGCAGGAGCTGGATCTGTCAGGTCATCGGCAGGTACATATACGGCCTGTACGCTTGTTACAGAACCATTCTTTGTAGAAGCGATTCTTTCCTGAAGTTCACCAACTTCAGTTGCCAGAGTTGGCTGGTATCCTACTGCTGATGGCATACGACCAAGCAGCGCGGAAACTTCTGAACCAGCCTGAACGAAACGGAAAATATTATCAATGAAGAGCAATACATTCTGATGTTCTTTATCTCTAAAATATTCTGCCATTGTCAATCCTGTTTCCGCTACTCTCATACGAGCTCCAGGTGGTTCATTCATCTGACCGAATACCAAAGCTGTCTTTTCAAGTACTCCGGATGCTTTCATTTCAGTCCAGAGGTCATTACCCTCCCTAGAACGTTCTCCAACACCTGTGAAAATTGAATATCCACCGTGTTCTGTTGCAATATTACGAATGAGTTCCTGGATCAGTACTGTCTTACCTACACCAGCACCACCAAACAGACCAATCTTACCACCTTTTGCATAAGGTGCAAGAAGATCGATTACTTTAATACCTGTCTCAAGTACTTCTACAACAGGGCTCTGTTCCTCAAATGATGGTGGATCTCTGTGGATTACCCAGTGATCTTCACTTTCAAGACTTTCGCCTCCATCGATTGTTTCACCAAGGACATTGAATAATCTTCCCAGTGTATGATCACCTACAGGAACTTTGATACCTGATCCTGTTGCAGTAACTTCCATATCTCTGTGAAGTCCTTCACTTGAAGCCAGCATAATACAACGTACCGTATTATTACCGATATGCTGTGCTACTTCCATGACACATTTTTTACCATTGTTATCTACTACTAAGGCATCTTTTATGTATGGGAGATCGTTGTTTTCAAATTCTACATCTACTACAGGTCCTAAGACCTGAACTATTTTACCTTTGTTCATATACAACTCTATGCCACTCTATCAGTGACATTATCCTCCTCTCCGCTATTTTTTCTTCTTCTTTTTCTGTGCTTTGGCACCACTACATACCTCAGTGATTTCCTGAGTGATAGCTGCCTGACGCACTCTGTTATATTCTATTGATAATTCATGAAGCATTTTAGTTGCGCTCTTCGTTGCCGCTTCCATCGCCAGCATACGAAGGTTATGCTCACTTGAATATGACTCAACTAACGCACCATATATGAATCCCTGAATAAAGTTAGGAACGATATTATTCATAACATCGTTTGCCGATGGGGAAAGAGCCAGCTGCTCCATCTGTACATCAACAGGAATCTTCTGGTTTCTGAAATCCTTTTTCTCAAGCGGAAGCAGTTTCTGCTGCTCAGTTTCAGTCGCCATTGCGCCTGCCATCTTGGTATATATCACATGAACTTCATCCAGCTCTTTGTTCTTGAACTGTTCTAGAACTTTTTCTGCGATATTTCTCGCTCTTCCCATAGTCGGGTTCTGAGCTGTGTAATGGAACTGATGCTCTACTTCCATTCCCTTCTTTTCAAAGTAATGTCTGCCCATCTCACCTACGACGAACAACTTGTATTCGCCTGGCTGTTCAAGGCATTCTTCCACTTCTTTAAAAATGTTGTGGTTGTAGGAACCTGCAAGGCCCTTATCAGCTGTTACGATAATATATCCGATCTTTCTCTTTTCCGGTTCAACCTCTGTACGCAGATCGAAATATTTATTATTCACATCAGGAACATGACGCAGGATTCTTTCAATCTCACTTTGAAGTGTATAAAAATAAGGTTCAGTCTCAGCAAGATTCTTTTTTGCTTTTCTTAACTTCGAAGAAGAAATCATATACATGGCATTTGTGATCTTCATGGTATCCTGAATACTTTTCATTCTGCTCTGGATTTCTCTTGCATTTGCCATCGCTATCATTTCCTTTCCTGCAAAGTCCTGTGTCCGCAGTCAGCATCCTGCTGCAGACAATCATTTAACATGATCTATCAGACTATGCGATACTTTTTTTATACTCAGCTGCTACGTCAAGTATCTGCTGTTTCAGTTCATCAGTCAGTACTTTTCCTTCATCAATTGCCTTACAGATTTCCGGATGTCTATTGTTGAAGTACTCCAGCATATCCATCTGAAATGCTTTGACTTTTGATTCTTCTACGTCAAGCATCACTTTGTTCGTTGCTGCACAAAGAGTAATAACCTGTTCATGCAGGCTCAGTGGTCTGCAAAGTGGCTGCTTTAACATTTCCATCAGACCTTTGCCGTACTGGAGCTGTTCTTTTGTCGTTGCATCCAGATCTGAACTGAACTGAGTGAATACTTCCATTTCTCTGTACTGTGCCAGATCAATACGAATACTTCCTGATGCTTTCTTCATTGCCTTTGTCTGGGCTGCACCACCAACACGGGATACAGACAGACCAACGTTGACGGCTGGTCTCATACCAGAGAAGAATAGATCACTTTCCAGGAAAATCTGACCATCTGTAATAGAAATAACATTTGTTGGAATATATGCAGATACATCACCAGCCTGCGTTTCAATAATTGGCAGTGCTGTAATAGATCCGCCGCCAAGTTCATCACTCAGTCTGCTTGAACGTTCCAGTAATCTGGAATGCAGATAGAATACATCACCTGGATAAGCTTCACGTCCTGGGGAACGCTCCAATAACAGAGACAGTGCACGGTATGCAACTGCATGTTTGGAAAGATCATCATAAACGATCAGAACATCTTTGCCGTTATGCATGAAATATTCTGCAAGCGCTGTACCTGAATAAGGTGCGATATACTGCAATGGTGCAGAATCACTTGCTGTTGCAGAAAGTACGATGGAATAACTCATAGCATCGTATTTATTCAGTGTATTTACGATTTTTGCAACTGTTGATGCCTTCTGGCCAATTGCTACATAAATACAGATAACATCTTTTCCCTTCTGATTCAGGATCGTATCAATGGCAATTGAAGTTTTACCTGTCTGTCTATCGCCGATGATCAATTCTCGCTGTCCACGACCGATTGGGAACATGGAATCGATTGCCAGGATACCTGTTTCCATTGGCTGATCGACTGATTTTCTTTCTACAATACCAGGGGCTTCTTCTTCGATTGGTCTGTAACCATCGCTCTTGATTTCCCCTTTTCCATCGATTGGTGCACCAAGTGCATCGATAATACGTCCTACAAATGCATCACCAACAGGAATACCTGCCTTCTTACCTGTGCGGACTACTTTTGTGCCTTCTTTGATTCCAGTATCTTTACCAAAAAGAATGACACCGATTTCAGTCTTTCTGATATCCTGAACCATACCTTTGACACCGGTATCAAATACAACGATTTCTCCGTACATTGCATGATCAATACCATATATTGTTGCGATTCCATCACCTACATAGATGACAGTACCGGTTTCTTTTTCTGTTGAATCATAATCATAATTTTCTATTTCACTTTTCAGAATAGAAATAATCTCTTCTGAGCTAATCGAACTCACGTAATCACCTCTTTCTCTTATCTCTGAACTAATTTCTGCTGCAGCTGCTTAATCTTACCTCTGAGGCTCTGATCAAATTCAATATTCTCTGCGTTGATGACAAATCCACCGATCAGACTTTCATCTTTCTCGCATTCCAGTTCGACCCGTTCCTTAGAAAATCTCTTTTTCAAGAACGCTTCGATCTGCTCCCTCTGCTCTTTTTGCGGAGCATTGACATAAGTCAGTTTCGCACGCAGTACATGTTCCTGCTCATTGCAGTAATCTCTGTACGCAGTAAATATTTCATCAATAAGTTCTATACTATTGTAATCACACAACACTTTAAAAAAGTTCTGTACTTCTTTTGGAAAAACTTTTCCTATAATAACTGCTTTTGTCTTTGTTGAAACTACCGGACTGGCCAGATTCTTTAAAAGTTCTGGTGTCTGTGAGAAAATCTCTCTGCAGTCTCCTACGACTTCTTTTTTGATGCCCAGTTCATATAAAACTGTCGCATAATTAATTGATGTCTGTGTCATGGGCATCACCTGCTTTTTCCAAGAATTCCTTATAAAGTGTCTGATCGTTTTCTACTCCGGACTGTTCTTTCACTACCTTAGTAGCAGCGACCATAGCAAGACCTGCTATTTCTGATTGTAAGTCACGCAGCGTCTTATCACGCTGGGATTCTATTGCCTTATCCGCATCACTGATCCGTTTGCCTGCTTCTGCACTGGCTTCATCTACAATACGATCATATTCAGCCTTTGCAGTCTTCTTTGCAGTTATGATAATTTCGTTTGCATTTTCATCGGCATTCTTAAATGTCTCTTCATACTCACTCTTTAACTGCAGCGCCTTCTTTTCAGCTTCATCTGCTTTTGCGAACTGTTCATCGATCATTGCTTTTCGTTTGTCCATTACTGCAATGACAGGTTTGAACAGAAAACGTTTCATAAGCAGATATAAAATAATTACATTGATGACGGTAAAGACAAGATTTATATCAATTCTAAGCATTTTTCACGCCTGCCTTTCACTATCGTTTCATAATCAAATCGGAATTTGTGCTGTAAGATACAAATTCCGACTCATTCTACTACCATTACCTATTATTTTAAGAATAATACGATTAATAATGCGATTACGAAACCGTAAATAGCAGTACCTTCGGCGAATGCTGAACCAAGTAATAATGCTTTACTGATCTTACCTTCTGCCTCTGGCTGTCTTGCGATTGCGTCTACTGCTTTACCTGTTGCATGGCCGATACCAAGACCAGCTCCGATACCTGTTAAAACTGCGATTCCTGCTCCGATTGCGATAATTGATGTCATAATTTTATTCTCCTTTTCCTTCTTATTAAATAACCACTTTGCGTTACCACTCCGGGTACTGGTTATTACAGATCCGGACAAGTAAATACTTTGTCCTGTTGTAAGTTACATTTTGTCGGCCAGGTACACCTGCCTGCGCCTTTTCTTTAAATCCGGTCACCCTGTAAATGATTTCTGATGTAATCTTGTTCTGTCAGCTCATCCATTCGTAACCCTTTTTCACTAATTGCTGAATTCATCCTGTGTAATTGCCTCAGCTGATTCCTGTATTCTGCTATTCAATCGCTTCTTCCACGAACATTGTGGTAAGGAATACAAATACATAAACCTGAATCAGTCCATCGAATATATCGAAATAACAACTGAATGCAACTGGAATGATAATTGGTACTACCAATTTCAGAAGTTCCATTACAACAAATGAACCTAATACATTACCAAAAAGTCGCATACACAATGACAACGGTCTGGTAAAAATATCAAGGATGTTGATTGGTGCAACAATTGCTATTGGCTCAGCAAAACTCTTTACCCATTTCTTTGGTCCCTTTGCACGAATACCTGCATACTCAACCAGTATGATACTCATGATTGCCAGTGCACCTGTTACATTAAGGGCTTTCGTCGGCGGTTTAAAACCGATCAGTCCGATCAGGTTCGAAACACCGATATAAAGTGCAACTGTGGAAAGATATGGAATATATCTCTTTCCCTTTTCTCCAAGGATTCCTCCAAAGAAGTTATACAGACCGCCAATTGCTGTCTCCACGAATATCTGTCTTCTGCCGGGGTTCTCCACCTGCAGGTTTCGAGTCAGACAGATTGCTGCGATTACCAATGCAGCCATGATGATCCAGGTGACAACTGTAGCTTCTGATATTGCAATGCCGCCAAATATATGTACTGTAAATACTGTTTTGCAATTGAGTTCTTCAAGCAATGAGTTTACTAACTTTTCCGTAGTACTCACTTCCCTTCAACTACATATTAATATTGATTTAACGTATTTAAACATTAACTCCGTTAGAAAAGAATGTCAAATTCCTTAAAAACTTAATTTGAATACAAAGTTGTACTTTCTTTTATGGAAAAATGTAAATTAAAGGTAAAATTTTGTCATTCTGTTGGTCATTTTTTCAGGACACATAAGTTCCTATTATATTCGGTATTTTATACAAATTATATTAAAATGGTTTTATTTGGCATATTGCACAAATTGATCACCGAATTTTTGTAACTATTGCTACGGTTAAGTAAGATTTTAAACCCATATTGTATATATTAAGAAAATTAAGCCTATTTCATTAATCTTCTAAAGTCAAAAAAAGACCGCCCCCTCAGGCAATGTCATTAAGTTAAGATGACTAGTTAAGATCTCTATATCAGAAATGGTATAG
>CAJMQE010000030.1 GCA_905215405.1 uncultured bacterium | reverse complement strand
TTAGAAATGTAGATTTCTTGAATTACCACGACCACGTCTGCCACGGCTTCTTCGTTTTTTATTTAAGGAAGATCAGTTGGAATTAATACTGATCCTAATGATTCTAAATTTTCAAAAAGAAAATAGTAGAAGCGATCACAAGAAAAAATTCTGATCAGTCAGATTACGGCCAGAGCGGACAGGCGTAGCAGATTTTTCAAAACAAATCAGAATTTGTTATAAAGTTCCAAAATTATGTAAATAATAAATTTATGTATAAAATATTCTATTCATGTGTTGACATAAAAACTTTTATATGGTATTATGGACAATGCACTATTGTGTTGCAATAATGCCATAATAATGCTTTAAAATAGAAGGGCCCAGCCCTATGAATAGCGTCTGCGCTAAATAAATTTATTTAAAAATAAGCACAAGGGGTGAAACGTCAATGGAGAAAAACAGAATACGTCCAGTGAAATTCGGTAAAAATGTAAGAATGAGTTACTCAAGACAGAAAGAGGTACTTGAGATGCCTAACCTTATTGAGGTACAGAAAGATTCTTACAAATGGTTCCTGGATGAAGGTCTCAAAGAAGTCTTTGAAGATATCTCTCCGATTGCGGATTACAGTGGACATTTAAGTCTGGAATTCGTGGATTTTGTATTATGTGAAGATGATGTTAAGTATTCAATCGAAGAGTGTAAAGAGAGAGATGCGACTTTTGCTGCACCTTTAAAGGTAAAGGTTAGACTTTACAACAAGGAAAACGACGAAATTAGCGAACATGAAATTTTCATGGGCGATTTACCTCTTATGACTGCAACAGGTACGTTCGTAATTAACGGTGCAGAAAGAGTTATTGTCAGCCAGTTAGTTCGTTCTCCTGGTATATATTATGATATCCAGCACGATAAAATCGGTAAAGAACTGTATTCATGTACAGTAATTCCTAACCGTGGTGCTTGGTTAGAGTACGAAACAGATTCAAATGATGTATTCTATGTACGTGTTGACCGTACTAGAAAAGTACCTGTAACGGTACTCATCAGAGCACTTGGATTCGGCACAAATGCTGAAATCGTCAACTTATTTGGTGAAGAACCTAAAATACTTGCAACTATTGAAAAGGATACATCTGATAACTATCAGGATGGTCTTTTAGAGTTGTACAAAAAAATAAGACCAGGTGAACCACTTTCTGTAGATAGTGCTGAAAGTCTTATTCAGAGTATGTTCTTTGACCCTAGAAGATACGACCTTGCAAAGGTTGGACGTTATAAATTTAATAAGAAACTTTCTTTCAGAAACAGACTTTCAGGTCAGGTCCTCGCTGAAGATGTTGTAGATCCTACAACAGGTGAAGTGATTGCTGAAGCTGGAAAATTGATGGATAGAGAATCAGCTACAGAACTTCAGAATGCAGCTGTTCCATTTGTATTTGTTGATGTAGAAGGAAGAAAAGTAAAAGTTCTTTCTAATATGATGGTTGATATTACAAAATGGGTTGATATCACAAAAGAAGAAGCATTTGAACTTGGTATCCATGAAAATGTTTTCTATCCTGTATTGAGCAAACTGCTTGAAGAAAATACAGATCTTGAATCACAGAAAGAAGCAATTAAAAAAGAAGCAAACGATCTTGTTCCAAAGCATATTACAGTAGAAGATATTCTTGCATCAATTAACTACAATATGCATCTTGAATACAATGTTGGTAATAAAGATGATATCGATCACCTTGGCAACAGACGTATCAGAGCTGTAGGCGAACTGCTTCAGAATCAGTATAGAATCGGTCTTTCCAGAATGGAAAGAGTTGTTCGTGAAAGAATGACAACTCAGGATTTAAGTGGGGTATCTCCACAGTCCCTGATCAATATTAAACCTGTTACTGCAGCTGTAAAAGAATTCTTTGGTAGTTCACAGTTGTCACAGTTCATGGATCAGAATAACCCTCTTGGTGAGCTGACACATAAGAGACGTCTTTCAGCCCTCGGTCCTGGTGGTCTTTCAAGAGATCGTGCCGGATTCGAAGTGCGAGATGTTCACTATACTCATTATGGTAGAATGTGTCCTATTGAAACACCTGAAGGTCCTAACATCGGTCTGATCAACTCACTTGCATCATATGCAAGAATTAATGAATATGGTTTCGTTGAAGCACCTTATCGTCTGATCGATAAGAGCGATCCAAAGAATCCTAGAGTAACAGATGAAGTTAGATATCTGACAGCTGATGAAGAAGATGATTTCTACGTAGCACAGGCTAATGCTGAACTTGATAAAGATGGTTATTTTGTTAAGAATAACGTATCAGGTCGTTTCAGAGAAGAAACTTCAGAATTTGATAAGAGCAAACTTGACTTAATGGATGTATCTCCTAAGATGGTATTCTCAGTAGCTACATCAATGATTCCTTTCCTTCAGAACGATGACCCTACTCGTGCACTGATGGGATCTAACATGCAGCGTCAGGCCGTTCCCCTTCTTACAACAGAAGCTCCTGTTGTTGGTACAGGTATGGAACACAAAGCTGCTGTCGATTCAGGTGTATGTGTAGTTGCAAAAAATGCTGGTGTTGTTTTATATTCAACATCAAAAGAAATTGCAATCAAACGTGTTGATGGTAATAAGGATGTTTATAAATTAACTAAGTTCTCAAGAAGTAACCAGAGCAACTGCTATAACCAGAGACCAATCGTATACAAAGGTGATATGATCAGAAAAGGTCAGGTAATCGCTGATGGTGCTTCTACAAGCAATGGTGAAATCGCTCTTGGTAAGAACCCACTGATCGGTTTCATGACATGGGAAGGTTATAACTACGAAGATGCTGTTCTTCTTAGTGAAAGACTTGTTCAGGATGATGTATACACATCAGTTCATATTGAAGAGTATGAAACAGATGCAAGAGATACAAAACTCGGACCTGAAGAAATCACAAGAGATGTTCCTGGTGTTGGTCCTGATGCATTAAAAGACCTCGATGAAAGAGGTATCATCAGAATTGGTGCTGAGGTTCGTGCCGGTGATATTCTTGTTGGTAAAGTTACACCTAAGGGTGAAACAGAATTAACAGCTGAAGAAAGACTGCTTCGTGCAATCTTCGGAGAAAAGGCAAGAGAAGTAAGAGATACTTCCCTGAAAGTACCTCATGGTGAATATGGTATCGTTGTAGATGCAAAAGTATTTACAAGAGAAAATGGAGATGATCTTTCTCCAGGAGTTAACCAGACAGTTCGTATCTATATCGCACAGAAGAGAAAGATCTCTGTTGGTGATAAGATGGCCGGCCGTCATGGTAATAAGGGTGTTGTTTCCAGAATCCTTCCTGCTGAAGATATGCCATTCCTTCCAAACGGAAGACCTCTGGATATCGTACTGAACCCACTGGGCGTACCTTCTCGAATGAACATTGGACAGGTACTTGAAATTCACCTCAGTCTTGCTGCTAAAGCATTAGGCTTTAACATTTCAACACCTGTATTCGATGGTGCAGATGAAAATGATATTATGGATACACTCGACCTTGCTAACGATTACGTTAACACTTCATGGGAAGAGTTTGAAGCAAAATATAAAGAATCTATGGATCCTGAACTTATGCAGTATCTGTATGACAACAGAGAACATAGAAAAGAATGGAAGGGCGTACCTCTTTCACGTGATGGTAAAGTAAGACTTCGTGATGGTAGAACAGGTGAGTATTTCGATAGTCCTGTTACAATCGGTCACATGCATTACCTCAAGCTCCATCACCTGGTAGATGATAAGATCCATGCTCGTTCAACTGGTCCTTACTCACTTGTTACACAGCAGCCACTTGGTGGTAAAGCTCAGTTCGGTGGACAGAGATTCGGTGAAATGGAAGTTTGGGCACTGGAAGCTTATGGTGCATCCTATACACTGCAGGAAATCTTAACAGTTAAATCTGATGATGTTGTTGGTCGTGTTAAGACATATGAAGCAATCATCAAAGGTGATAACATTCCTGAACCTGGTATACCTGAATCATTCAAGGTACTCTTAAAAGAACTTCAGTCACTTGCACTTGATGTTAAGGTACTTGATGAAGATGGTGAAGAAGTAGACATCATGGAAAATGTAGATAACGCTGAAACAGATTTCAAACGTATCTACGATGAGAAAGAAAGCTATAATAACAAAGACGAAGATTATGCACAGCACGGATTCCAGACTCAGGAATTTGATGGTGGCGAACTTGTTACAAGTGATGATTCTGCAGAAGATGAAACTACTGTACAGGAAGATAACTATGATGGATTTTCATTAGATGATGAAGAATAGAAGGGAGTGCAGGTAATGTCAGAAGAATTAAATAATGCTAATGGCACATATCAGCCATTGACATTCGACTCAATTAAAATTGGTCTGGCTTCTCCAGAAAAAATTCTGGAGTGGTCACATGGTGAAGTTACAAAACCAGAAACAATCAATTACAGAACATTAAAGCCAGAAAAAGATGGTCTGTTCTGTGAAAGAATATTTGGACCAAGCAAAGACTGGGAATGTCATTGTGGTAAATATAAGAAAATAAGATATAAAGGTGTTATTTGTGACAGATGTGGTGTTGAAGTAACAAAAGCCAGCGTACGTAGAGAACGTATGGGTCACATCGCACTTGCTGCTCCAGTTTCACATATCTGGTATTTCAAGGGTATCCCAAGCCGTATGGGATTAATCCTTGATTTATCACCAAGAGTACTTGAAAAAGTATTATACTTTGCTTCTTATGTTGTACTTGATAAAGGACAGACAAATCTTTCTGAAAAACAGATCCTTTCAGAAAAAGAATATAGAGACGCATATGATCAGTGGGGCAATACTTTCCGTGTAGGAATGGGTGCTGAAGCAATCATGGAACTTCTTAAGAAGATCGATCTTGAAAAAGAATCTGTTAGCCTTAAGAAAGAATTAATGGATGCATCTGGTCAGAAGAGAGCAAGAATTGTAAAGAGACTTGAAGTTGTTGAAGCGTTCAGAGAATCAGGTAATAAGCCTGAATGGATGATCCTTACAGCAGTTCCAGTTATCCCACCAGACCTGAGACCTATGGTACAGCTCGATGGTGGTAGATTTGCTACATCAGATTTAAATGATTTATATAGAAGAATTATCAACAGAAACAACAGACTTGCACGTCTTATGGAATTAGGCGCACCTGAAATTATCGTTCGTAATGAAAAGAGAATGCTTCAGGAAGCTGTTGATGCTCTGATCGATAATGGTAGAAGAGGACGTCCAGTAACAGGTCCTGGTAACAGAGCATTAAAATCTCTGTCAGACATGTTAAAAGGTAAACAGGGTCGTTTCCGTCAGAACTTACTTGGTAAGCGAGTTGACTACTCAGGACGTTCTGTTATCGTTGTTGGACCAGAACTTAAGATTTATCAGTGTGGTCTTCCTAAGGAAATGGCAATCGAACTGTTCAAACCATTCGTTATGAAAGAACTTGTAGCAAATGGTACAGCTCACAATGTTAAAAATGCTAAGAAAATGGTAGAAAGACTTGAGCCACAGGTTTGGGATGTGCTTGAAGATGTAATTAAGAATCATCCAGTTATGCTGAATCGTGCTCCTACACTTCATAGACTTGGTATTCAGGCATTTGAACCAATCCTTGTTGAAGGTAAAGCTATTAAGCTTCATCCACTTGTATGTACAGCGTTCAACGCCGATTTCGATGGTGACCAGATGGCTGTCCATCTTCCACTTTCAGTTGAAGCTCAGGCAGAATGCCGTTTCTTACTTCTTTCACCTAACAACCTTCTGAAACCTTCAGATGGTGGTCCTGTAGCCGTTCCTTCACAGGATATGGTACTTGGTATTTACTACCTTACACAGGAAAGACATGGCGTTAAGGGTGAAGGCAAATTCTTCAAGAGCGTTAACGAAGCAATTCTTGCATATGAGAATCAGGTAATTACATTACATTCAAAGATTCATGTAAGAGTTTCTAAAGAAGCTGCAAATGGTGAAGTTGTAACAGGTACAATCGAATCTACACTTGGTAGATTCTTATTCAATGAAATCTTACCTCAGGATCTTGGATTCGTTGATAGAAGCGTTCCTGAAAACTTCTTAAAACTGGAAGTTGATTTCCATGTTGGTAAGAAGAAATTAAAACAGATCCTTGAAAAAGTTATCAATTCACACGGTTCAACAAGAACTGCTGAAGTACTTGATGATATTAAGGCAATTGGTTATAAGTATTCAACAAGAGCAGCTATGACAGTATCTATTTCAGATATGACAGTACCTGCACAGAAGAAAGATCTTATTGCTAGCGCTGAACAAACAATTGAAAAAATTACAAAGAACTTCCGTCGTGGTTTCGTGACAGAAGAAGAAAGATATAAAGAAGTTATCGAAGTATGGAAAGAAACAGATGCTACACTTACAGATACACTGATCAGTGGTCTTGATAAGTATAACAACATCTTCATGATGGCCGATTCTGGTGCCCGTGGTTCTAACCAGCAGATTAAACAGCTGGCTGGTATGCGTGGTCTGATGGCTGATACATCAGGTCGTACAATCGAACTGCCAATCAAATCAAACTTCCGTGAAGGTCTGGATGTACTGGAATACTTCATCTCTGCACATGGTGCCAGAAAGGGTCTGTCTGATACAGCTCTTCGTACAGCCGATTCAGGATACCTTACAAGACGTCTTGTTGATGTATCTCAGGATCTTATTATCAGAGAACCTGATTGTGCTGTTAACAGAAAAGAAATTCCTGGTATGTATGTACATGAATTTGTCGAAGGAAAAGAATTGATCGAATCCCTCGAAGACAGAATCACAGGTAGATTCCTTGCTGAAGACGTTGTGGATCCTAAGACAGGTGAAGTCGTTCTGAAAGCAAATTACATGGTAACTCCAAAGAGAGCATCCATGATCATGAAGACTGGTGTAACTGCAGTTAAGATCAGAACAATTCTTACATGTAGATCACACATTGGTGTCTGCGCTAAATGTTATGGTGCAAATATGGCTACTGGTCAGGCAGTACAGGTTGGTGAAGCAGTTGGTATCATCGCTGCACAGTCAATCGGTGAACCTGGTACACAGCTTACAATGCGTACATTCCATACAGGTGGTGTAGCCGGTGATGATATTACACAGGGTCTTCCTAGAGTTGAAGAACTTTTTGAAGCAAGAAAACCAAAGGGTCTTGCAATTATTGCAGAGTTCGGTGGTATTGCTGAAATTAAAGATACTAAGAAGAAACGTGAAATTATCGTAACTGATACAGAAACAGGTAATTCAAAAGCATATCTTATTCCTTACGGTTCAAGAATCAAAGTTCTTGATGGAGCTACTCTTGAAGCTGGTGATGAACTTACAGAAGGTAGTGTAAACCCACATGATCTCTTAAAGATCAAAGGTGTTCGTGCCGTTCAGGATTACATGATCCGTGAAGTTCAGAAGGTATACCGTCTCCAGGGTGTTGAAATCAATGATAAGCATATCGAAATCATTGTTAGACAGATGCTGAAGAAGGTTAAGATTGAAACACAGGGAGATACAGACTTCCTTCCAGGTATGACAGCAGATACTCTTGAATTCAACGAAGTGAATGAAAAGCTTGAAGAAGAAGGAAAAGAACCTGCAACAGCAACACAGATCATGCTTGGTATTACAAAGTCATCTCTTGCAACAAATTCATTCCTGTCAGCTGCATCATTCCAGGAAACAACTAAGGTCCTGACAGAAGCAGCTATCAATGGTAAAGTCGATCCTCTGATCGGTCTGAAAGAAAACGTTATCATTGGTAAGTTAATTCCAGCAGGTACAGGTATGAAGAGATATCGTTCTGTTAAACTTGATTCTACAAAAGAAATCAATGAGAATGATGAACTCAGCCTCGATGAAGATATCGATGTAGCTGAAAATTCTGCTGATGAAGTGCTTACAGTATCTGAATCTACAGAAGAATAAGTAAAATAAAACAGTCTGATATGGGCTGATCATACAAAATGTCCAGTATTGTGGTTTAAAATCACAGTACTGGACATTTTTTATTTGTAAGAACTATTTTACCAAAATTGACATACCAATATGGTCTTTAACGATGAAAAAGAAATCAAATGCATAATAATTCCTATAAATGCTTAAACTAAGTCCGTATGTTATATGGGAGGAAAGGAAGCATGAAAATAGAAATCATGAAAGCAGAAATCTCGTACAGAAAATTTATGGGAAAAGTCCCCATAAAAAAACAGGTATGCAAGCTTGTGGCACTGGTTATGAGTGTTGTATGTCTGTTTACAATGAGTGCCTGCGGTTCGCTTAGTGTCAATGGTGGAAAACGAATTATCAGAATATCACATTCTCAGTCTGAAACGCATCCTGATCATCTGGGATTACTTGCATTTAAGCAGTATATTGAGGAAAGACTGGGAGATAAATACGATATTCAGATTTTCCCAAATGAATTGCTTGGATCTTCACAGAAAGCAATTGAACTGGTTCAGACCGGTGCTATTGATTATGCGATTGCAAGTACAGGAAATCTGGAAACATTTGATGATATTTATCAGATATTCAGTATGCCATATCTTTTTGATAGTACTGATGTTTATCATCAGGTAATGGAGGATGATGAATTGATGAGCAGCATTTATAAGTCAACAGAATCCTCTGGATTTGAAGTGGTGACATGGCTGGATGCAGGTACCCGAAACTTCTATGCAACAAAGCCAATTTATACACCGGATGATCTGAAAGGAATGAAAATTCGTGTACAGCAGAGTCCTACCAACGTTAAAATGATGGCGGCCATTGGTGCAGCGGCTGCACCAATGAGTTTTGGTGAAGTATATACGGCGATTCAGCAGGGCGTTATCGATGGCGCTGAAAACAATGAATTGGCATTGACCAATAATAAACATGGAGAAGTTGCAAAATATTATACGTATAATCAGCATCAGATGGTGCCGGACATGTTGATTGCAAATCTGAAATTTCTGAATGATCTTTCACCAGAAGAGAGACAGATATTCGATGAAGCTGCTGCAGAGTGTACCAGAGTGGAACGTGATGCCTGGGACGATCAGGTTGAAAATGCAAAGCAGATCGCTTCAGAGGAAATGGGAGTACAGTTCATTGAAACAGATATTCTTCCATTTAAAGAGAAAGTCCTGGGACTCCACAAAGAACTGATCGCAGCTAATCCAAAGATTGGACCAATATATGAAAAGATTCAGGCAGCAAATGAAGCAGCCAGACAATAGGAAAAGGAAAGGAGAATATAGAAATGGAACAACTGGAAAAATGGCTCAATCAGATACTGGAAGTTATATGTGTTATCTTCTTCATATTTATAACGATTATTGGTACGTATCAGATCGTGACCCGTTATGTATTTAATTCACCAAGTACAGTTTCAGAAGAATTACTCACCTATTCCTTTACCTGTCTTGCAGTTCTGTCGGCTGCGTTGGTATTTGGAAAACGGGAACACATGAGAATGGGATTTTTGGCAGACAAAATGACAGGAATGTTAGCTAAAGTTGTCAATATTATCATAGAACTTCTGGTTTTGCTGTTTGCAGCTGGTGTAATGGTGTATGGAGGTATCTCGATTACAAAATTGACAACGACGCAGGTAACTGCATCGCTTGGAATCCCAATGGCTTACATCTACGTTTTAATACCAATCAGTGGAGTGCTGATCATCATTTACTGTATTCTGAACATTATCAAGATCATCAATGGAGATGATCTTGATCCAGATAATGTAGATGGACAGGGAATTCTTGATGAAAACGCAACAGAATTCCGTGCGACAGAAACAGGACTTAATAAAATAACAGACAAAAATGATGTATATCTGGATAAATAGGAGGTGTATATATGCAGGTAGCAATAATATCAGGACTGATCATTCTTGTGGTACTGGTGGTCCTGTTACTGACAGGCATGCCAATTTCCATAGCAATTGGCATTTCCTCGATTCTTGGAATCCTTCCAACATTAAATATTGATGCAACACTGCTGACGGGTGCACAGCGAATATTTTCTGGTATCTCAGTATTTACGCTGATAGCGATTCCGTTTTTTATTCTGGCAG
The DNA here is from genome assembly GCA_905215405.1 of uncultured bacterium. Classification (GTDB taxonomy): domain Bacteria; phylum Bacillota; class Clostridia; order Lachnospirales; family Lachnospiraceae; genus CAJMQE01. The sequence continues at coordinate 30,053 of CAJMQE010000030.1, read as the reverse complement.
GAAATATTATGAATCGTGGTGGAATTGCAATTCGTCTGATTAATTTTGCAAAACTGCTGACTGGACGGGTGCCTGGTTCACTGGCACATACGAATGCAGTAGCTAATATGATGTTCGGAGCAATATCTGGTTCAGGTGTAGCCGCAGCATCAGCAATGGGCACGATTATTGGCCCAATTGAAGAAAAGGAGGGATATGACAGAGATTATTCAGCAACAGTAAATATTGCAACAGCGCCAACAGGATTGCTGATTCCACCTAGTAATGTTCTGATCACATTTGCACTGGTCAGTGGTGGAACATCGGTGGCGGCTTTATTCATGGCTGGCTATATACCGGGAATCTTATGGGGACTAGCCTGCATGATCGTCGCTTTTTTTATAGCCAGAAGCAGGGGCTATAAAAGTACAGAGCGTGTGACATTGAAACAGGCAATTAGAATAACGGTAGATGCCATACCGAGTCTGCTTCTGATTGTAATCGTCATCGGAGGTATTATTAAAGGCGTTTTTACCGCGACAGAAGGTTCTGTTGTGGCAGTCGTCTACAGTCTGATCCTGTCATTATTCTTTTACAAAACGATTAAGATCCGAGATCTGTATGAAATCATCAAGAACAGTGCTGAGACTACAGGTATTATCGTGTTTTTGATCGGTGTTTCCAGTATCATGGCGTGGGTCATGGCATTTACAGGTATTCCTGGAGCTATTTCAACGGCACTGCTCGGAATCAGTGACAATAGAATCATAATTCTACTAATTATAAATGTTGTTTTGCTGGTAGTAGGCACATTTATGGATATTACACCGGCAATCCTGATCTTTACACCTATTTTTCTGCCTGTGTGCCAGCAGCTTGGCATGAATGCAGTACAATTCGGTATTATGCTGGTATTTAATCTCTGTATTGGTACAATTACCCCGCCAGTAGGTAATATTCTGTTCGTAGGTGTCAAAGTTGCAAAGACAAAAATTGAAAATGTAATCAAACCTCTTTTACTTTATTATGCCGTAATATTTGCGGTCCTGATGCTGGTTACGTTTGTCCCAGCAGTGTCGATGTGGCTGCCCGGTCTCATGGGATATTAATAAAAATGCCGCTGGAAATCGTAGAATTTTCATCAAAAAAATCAAAAAAAATCGCCTTGACATAATATATGTAAAAAGATATAATAATCTAGTGTGCATTTGTAATATGCTTTATTTTAATGCGATTTGATGCACATGGTTTATTCATATAATGAATGAATAATCGCAACCACAGTATTTTATTCTAATTTCGGGAGGTGAAAACGAAATGCCTACATTTAATCAGTTAGTAAGAAACGGTAGACAGACATCAGTTAAGAAATCAACTGCACCAGCACTTCAGAAGGGATACAATTCTCTTAGAAAGAAAGCTACAGACGTATCCGCTCCACAGAAGAGAGGGGTTTGTACAGCAGTTAAAACAGCAACACCTAAGAAACCTAACTCAGCTCTTAGAAAGATCGCCAGAGTACGTCTTTCTAATGGTATTGAAGTAACAAGTTACATCCCTGGTGAAGGCCACAATCTTCAGGAACACAGCGTTGTTCTTATCAGAGGTGGTAGAGTTAAGGATTTACCAGGTACAAGATACCATATCGTAAGAGGTACTCTTGATACAGCTGGTGTTGCCAACAGAAGACAGGCTCGTTCAAAATACGGCGCTAAAAGACCTAAAGCCGGCAAATAATATTTTTGAACAAAATTTATTCACATTGATTATTAATTACCTGGCAGATACACTTGTGTATAAGCCAATTTTGTGCCGGAATTAGATTGAATCCTGACGGTTGCAGGTTTGATATAAATGCCGAGCACGAACACAACATAAATAATGATTGTGAGTACCGATGAATTAATGCAGCTGCGGGCTAGATCTCGAGACGTACGGATTCTGTATTACAGGATTCTGTTAAGTCTTGAGCCGTGCAGCAAGACAATATTAAGGAGGGAAGAACCGTGCCACGTAAAGGACATACTCAAAAAAGAGACGTATTAGCTGATCCAATCTACAATAATAAAGTGGTTACTAAACTTATCAACAACATTATGCTTGATGGTAAGAGAGGTGTAGCACAGAAGATTGTGTACGCAGCATTTGACAGAGTTGCAGCAAAGACTGAAAAACCTGCTATTGAAGTATTCGAAGAGGCTATGAACAATATCATGCCAGTACTCGAAGTAAAAGCAAGACGTATCGGTGGTGCAACATACCAGGTACCTATCGAAGTTAAGCCAGAAAGAAGACAGGCTTTAGCACTTAGATGGATCACATTGTATTCACGTAACAGAGGCGAGAAGACAATGGAAGAAAGACTTGCAAATGAAATTCTTGATGCAGCTAACAATACAGGTGCATCTGTTAAGAAGAAAGAAGATATGCATAAAATGGCAGAAGCTAATAGAGCATTTGCACATTACAGATTCTAATTTCTTCGGAAATATAGTGATAGTATTATAAGGAGGAAAAACCTTTGGCTGAGAGACAATATCCGTTAGAGAGAACCAGAAATATTGGTATCATGGCTCATATTGATGCTGGTAAAACAACATTAACAGAGCGTATCCTTTATTATACTGGTGTTAACTACAAAATCGGTGATACTCATGAAGGTACTGCTACAATGGACTGGATGGAGCAGGAACAGGAAAGAGGTATCACAATTACATCAGCCGCTACTACATGTCACTGGACTTTAGAGAAAGAAACAAAACCAATGGCTGGTGCTAAAGAGCATCGTATTAATATCATTGATACTCCAGGTCACGTTGACTTCACAGTTGAAGTTGAACGTTCTCTGAGAGTACTCGATGGTGCCATTGGTGTTTTCTGCGCTAAAGGTGGTGTAGAACCACAGTCAGAAAATGTATGGCGTCAGGCTGATACTTACAACGTACCTAGAATGGCATTCATCAATAAGATGGATATCTTAGGTGCTAACTTCTACAACGCTGTAGATCAGATTAAAACAAGATTAGGTAAAAACGCAATCTGCCTTCAGTTACCAATCGGTAAAGAAGACGATTTCAAAGGAATTATCGATTTATTTGAAATGCAGGCTTACATCTATAATGATGAAAAAGGCGATGATATTTCAGTAACAGAAATTCCTGAAGATATGAAAGAAGAAGCTGAACTCTACCACACAGAACTGATCGAAAAGATCTGTGAGTTAGATGACGACTTAATGATGGCATATCTTGAAGGTGAAGAACCATCTGTAGAAGATCTTAAGAAAGTTCTTAGAAAAGGAACATGTGAAGGTACAGCTATTCCTGTATGTTGCGGTTCTGCTTACAGAAACAAAGGTGTTCAGAAGCTTCTTGATGCTGTTATCGAATTCATGCCAGCTCCAACAGATATTCCTTCAATCAAGGGTGTTGATGAAGATGGTAATGAAGTAGAAAGACATTCTTCAGATGAAGAACCTTTCTCAGCTCTTGCATTCAAGATCATGGCCGATCCATTCGTTGGTAAGCTTGCATTCTTCAGAGTTTACTCTGGTACATGTAAGTCAGGTTCTTATGTATTAAATGCTACAAAGAACAAAAAAGAACGTGTTGGTCGTATCCTTCAGATGCATGCTAACAAGAGAGAAGAACTTGATGAAGTATTCTCAGGTGATATCGCAGCTGCTGTAGGTTTCAAATCTACAACAACAGGTGATACAATCTGTGATGAACAGCATCCAGTTATTCTTGAGTCTATGGAATTCCCTGAACCAGTTATCGAACTGGCTATCGAACCTAAGACAAAAGATGCTCAGGGTAAGATGGGTGAAGCTTTAGCAAAACTTGCTGAAGAAGATCCTACATTCAGAGCTCATACTAATACTGAAACAGGTCAGACAATCATCGCCGGAATGGGCGAACTTCATCTTGAAATTATCGTAGATAGACTTCTTCGTGAATTCAAGGTAGAAGCTAACGTTGGTGCTCCACAGGTTGCTTACAAAGAGTGCTTCACAAAAGCCGTTGATGTTGATAGCAAATATGCTAAACAGTCAGGTGGTCGTGGACAGTACGGTCATTGTAAAGTTAAATTTGAGCCAATGGATGCCAATGGCGAAGAATTATTCAAATTTGAATCAGCTGTTACAGGTGGTGCTATTCCTAAGGAATATATCCCAGCAGTTGGTGAAGGTATTGAAGAAGCATCTCAGGCTGGTATCCTTGCTGGATTCCCAGTACTCGGTGTAAAAGCTACAGTTTATGATGGTTCATATCATGAAGTCGATTCTAGTGAAATGGCATTCCATATCGCTGGTTCTATGGCATTCAAGGAAGCTATGCAGAAAGCTGCACCAGCAATTCTTGAACCTATCATGAAAGTAGAAGTAACAATGCCAGAAGAATACATGGGTGATGTTATCGGTGATGTTAACTCACGTCGTGGTCGTATCGAAGGTATGGAAGATATTCCTTCAGGTAAGATGGTTAAAGCTTATGTACCACTTTCTGAAATGTTCGGATATTCAACAGATCTTCGTTCAAAGACTCAGGGTCGTGGTAACTACTCAATGTTCTTCGACAAATACGAACAGGTTCCAAAATCTGTTCAGGATAAGATTATTTCAGCTCATACTAAGTAATCAAACTTATTTTTATAAATAAATAATAGACAGTAGTACATCATACTTAATGCTGTGATGTACTATTGGATATTATTTTATTGATATTTTAAAATTATCTTGAAAATATTATATTTATGCAATATAATTAGAGATAGCCTATGAAAATTAGCCCCGACGGGGCGGATGCCCAACGGGCATAAGATATGATAATTAAAAGGAGGACTTTTTAAAATGGCTAAAGCTAAATTTGAAAGAACTAAACCACATTGTAACATTGGTACAATTGGACACGTTGATCACGGTAAGACAACTTTAACTGCTGCAATTACAAAAACTCTTAATGCTAGATTAGGAACTGGTGCTGCAGTAGATTTCGAAAACATCGATAAAGCTCCAGAAGAAAGAGAAAGAGGTATCACTATCTCTACAGCTCACGTTGAATACGAAACAGAAAAAAGACATTATGCACATGTTGACTGCCCAGGTCATGCCGATTATGTAAAGAACATGATCACAGGTGCTGCACAGATGGATGGTGCTATTCTCGTTGTTGCTGCAACTGATGGTGTTATGGCTCAGACAAGAGAACATATCCTTCTTTCACGTCAGGTTGGTGTACCTTACGTTGTTGTATTCATGAACAAATGTGATATGGTTGATGATCCAGAACTTCTTGAATTAGTAGATATGGAAATCAGAGAATTACTTAACGAATATGAATTCCCAGGCGATGATACTCCAATCATCCAGGGTTCAGCTCTTAAGGCTCTTGAAGATCCATCAAGCGAATGGGGCGATAAGATTCTTGAACTTATGCACACAATTGATGAATATATTCCAGATCCAGTTCGTGATACTGAAAAACCTTTCCTTATGCCAGTAGAAGATGTATTCTCTATCACAGGTCGTGGTACAGTTGCAACTGGTAGAGTTGAAAGAGGTACTCTTCACCTTAATGAAGAAGTTGAAATCGTTGGTATCCATGACGAAACACGTAAAGTTGTTGTTACTGGTATCGAAATGTTCAGAAAACTTCTTGATGAAGCTGAACCAGGTGATAACATCGGTGCTCTTCTCCGTGGTGTTCAGAGAGAAGAAATCGAAAGAGGACAGGTTCTTTGTAAACCAGGTTCAATCACACCTCATAGCAAATTTACAGCTCAGGTTTACGTATTAACAAAAGACGAAGGTGGCCGTCATACTCCATTCTTCAACAACTACAGACCACAGTTCTACTTCAGAACAACTGATGTAACTGGTGTTTGTGATCTTCCAGCTGGTACAGAAATGTGCATGCCTGGTGATAACGTAGAAATGACAGTTGAACTTATCCACAAAGTAGCTATGGAGCAGGGTCTTAGATTCGCTATCCGTGAAGGTGGACGTACAGTAGGTTCAGGTAAAGTTGCTACAATCATCGAGTAATCGATTTTTGAATTAACTTAGATTAGATTATATATTTTATTATAAATTTGTGCTCAAACGTTTGCGCAACTCCTTGTTTACAAGGGGTTGCGTTTTTTTATTGTTTTTTCTCTTTAGTTGTTAAAATGTGAAACTATTGCATTGGCTTGTTCGTATTACTATAAATGATAAAGATTTAAATAACAACATCTATATGTACTTTATTATTTTATAGGATTGAATATTAGGGGAGGAGGAAAATATGAGCAATAGTATTGTGACTGGATATGAATTTACCCAGACAAGACAAAGAGAAGCGTATGAAACCTGGAAAAAGGCATCCACTGTTAGTAAATCCGATCAGAGTAACCAGGAATCTGTTGACCAGAATACAACAGCTGTGAAAAAGGGCTCTGCAGATCAGACTGCAAAAGACCAGACATTTGAAAAAGCAATGAACAGCTATAGAGATATGGTAATTGACAGATTAAAAAATGGTGAGCCTAAATTTTCAATCGGTTCACTGCAGATTTCAGTTTCTGATTGGAAAAACATGATGAAAAAAGTTGACAAAACTTTAGAAGAACTGAAAGAGTCAGATAAGAAAAATTCAAAGACAGTTAAAAAACAGAAAGACAAATCAAAACTGTTAGAGAAAGATGAAAGGGCTGATCGTGTGGCACAGTATGTCGGAAAATGCATGGAAGCAGCCAAGAATGAAGGCCAAAATGTAGATCAAAATGAAGGCCAGAATGTAGATCAAAATGAAGGCCAAAATGTAGATCAAAATGAAGGTCAGAGTGTAGACTTAAATGAAGGTCAGAATGTAGATCAAATTGAAAGTCAGAGTGAAACTACAGTTGTGAGTGGTTCCAGTAAGACTGATATTGAACCAACTGATGAACAAATTCAAATGCTTTTAGAAGATCGAACTGTGTAATCTTCAATTTTTTTCTGAAAGGTCATTTGTATATATTCATAACAGATGGTGTACAACGGGAGCGTTTGTGGAAGTAAATTATTCCTGCCAGGAAACACAAACAGTAACATTTGTACGGTGCAGCTCAATTTCCTTATATTTTATGATTAGTTTGATAGTCTGTGAAAAAATAAACTTAGCGGTTTTGTATAATAGAATAGATAAAATTATTGAAAAATATAGAAGTTGATTCTGCAGAAATATAGTTAAGATGAGTAAAACAACTTTATGCAGTAACAGGGGAATTTTGAAACTGGTTTAATGAGGATGGAGTAAATCAATTATTGGGGATGATTGATTGTGTTGTAATATTTTTAATAGATGTAGAAGTTATACAATGGTAAAAAGAACTGTATATAGAAGTTAGGTACGAAGATTTGAAAGCTGTTGAATAGATAAGTCAGAGGGAATTCCTGTTTTTAATAAATATCTGAAGAGAGTAATAAACTTTAGATTCTTCATTAATCAACAGGAGATATTGACACGGCGAGTGGGATAAAATATAATAATCACAAGTTAGTGATAGGCAAGAGTTAGTAAAATAAGAGCTACATAGGAAAAGCAAAGGCGCTTGGAGAAAAGACGATATCTCCAGGCGCCATTTTATTTTGTTGAAACTGATATTGTATAGTAATACTGATGAATTAACATTTGTAATAGTGTATGAACTATACGAGAAGTAACGTGCTATGAATGATTCGTAATATAAAATAAATTCTTGTTTTTTATATTTTGTAAGCTGATAATAGCACCTAAAATTCGAATTATATGGTATAACTTTACTTTTTGCACCAACGTCCGGAAGCACCACAAGGAAGGACAAGACCGTTACTAGTGACCGGAAGACCAACTTCTTCGCTTTCTACATGTCCGTTGTACTTCTTTAATTCTGTTGCAAGCATGTAGGAAAGGACCGATGGTGCAAGACCTGTGGTGTAGGAATTGATCAGGAAGAAAAGTGGATCATCAGACATCAGCTGTGCACATAATTTAACCAATGGATGAATGGATTCTTCAATTTTCCAGATCTCTCCTTTTGGACCACGACCATAAGATGGAGGGTCCATGATAATACCATCATAGTGGTTGCCACGACGAATCTCTCTTTCTACGAATTTAACACAGTCATCAACGATCCAACGAATAGGTTTTTCATCAAGGTTTGAAGATTTTGCATTTTCTTTTGCCCAGTTGACCATACCCTTGGAGGCATCTACGTGAGTGACATGAGCACCAGCTGCAGCACATGCGAGAGTAGCGCCACCTGTATAAGCGAATAAATTAAGAACTTTTACCGGACGGCCAGCTTTCTGTATCTTTTCACCGAACCAATCCCAGTTTGTAGCCTGCTCTGGGAAAAGACCAGTATGTTTAAAACTAAATGGTTTTAAGTTAAAGATCAGTTCATTGCTAAATGAAGGACTGTTGTATTCAATGGTCCACTGTTTTGGAAGATCAAAGAATTCCCATTCACCGCCGCCTTTGTGGCTACGATGGTAGTGACCATTCATTTTCTTCCAGCCTTTTTCTGTTTTCGGAGTATCCCAAATAACCTGTGGGTCTGGTCGTACAAGAGTATAATCACCCCATCTTTCCAGTTTTTCACCACATGATGTATCTATTACTTCATAATCTTTCCAATTATCTGCTATCCACATATCTAAATTGAATCCTTTCTTCTTCTCGTTTTAACACGTAAATCGAGTCCTAAGTCTGTGTATCAACAGGTACGTTCTGATTTTTGACAGCTATGTCAGCTGTAGTTATATAACTACCTGTATCTAAAGTATATCCGTTTGAAATAAAATTTATCTAATAAGAACAAATACTGTCTGCAATAGAGCCGAGCAATTGCAGTAAACAATTTTAAGTAATTGAACTAAGCAATTGCAGTAAGTATATTGTAGTAAGTGATTGTACTAAACAATTTGTAGTACGTAATTGTAATAAGCAATTGATAAATAAGATAATTCATTTATGCAACTGCATCATTTAATTACTACTAAAATATAGGGACAACTGCGATGGATAGAACTGCAATCTGTCCAACTGTAATTCGGTCAGTTATTATGTTCAAACATAAGAATTATACAGTATTCCAGGGTTATATGCAATCGTTATTAGAAAAATCATATCCTCCTGCGACTGCCAACAAAAACAGATAAGCAAAAGAAGTCGTTGAAATGGCAAGGTTGCGCTTTTGTCATTACAACGACTTTATTTTTACATATCGAAACGGTCCTTTGGAAAACGTACTTCAAAAGAGGCACCGTGTGGTTCTATGTTCTTGGCTGCAATAGAAGCCCCCATATATTCGGATGCAGATTTGGCGATTGCCAGTCCAATACCAAAATGTCCTTTTGTTCCTTTATAAAATCTTTCAAAAAGGTGATTGACATCAGTATCAGTAAAGCCTGGACCATCATCAATGACACGAATCAGAATGAATTCTTTCTGGTCCTGCATTTCTCTTAAGATACACACTTTCACGATATCATTTGCGTAGCGGATGCAGTTGGAGAGCAGATTTTGAAATATTCTGTTCAGCAGTTCATCATCGGCATCTATAGTGAAGTCAATGTCTTTCTCGCTCTGGCAGGTCAGAGAAATGTGATTCGTCATAGCCATACCATCAAGTCGTAGAAATAAAGCTTTAAAAAAGTCTTTCAGATCTATTTCATGCAGAGCCACGGATTGTCGTTTGCTATCCATTCGTGTTAGCGTTAAAATTCCATCTACGAGTTCAGTCAGACGTTTGTTTTCATCGGCGATTACATTTATTGCCTGTGTATTGTCTTCAAATATCCCACACTGCAGTCCTTGCACATAGCCTCCGATCGACATCAATGGAGTTCGGAGCTCATGAGAAACATTTTGGAAGAATATCTTCTGGCTTTCATCAGAGTGCTTTAATGCTGCAACCATTTCATTGACGGCAGTATTTAACTGCGTGATTTCAGAGACAGAGGTGGATTCTGTTATAGGACTGAATTCACCAGCTCCGATCCTGGATGTGTGTGCACAAAGCTTCTTGATGGGGCGAATGATTCCACCAATCAGGAACCACATGATGACCAGGCAGATACCGGTCATCAGTATGCTGATGATGAGCATCAGATATTTCGCGTGTTCCAACAAATTATTTATGTTGTCGACTGGAACATATCCAATCAGATACCGGGAGTCATCACCTGCGCACACAGAGATATCACGAAAAGTAACGAGATAGTTCTGGCAATGAATTTCGACTTGGGTAATCTGATTCTTCTCAGGGTCTTCTGATTCATTGTGCAGCGCCGAAAAATAGTTATAGACAAGATTACTATTTACCTGTGATTCAAAATTCTCTGCTGGATAAATGACTGCAAAATCATCATTTAATATCAGGAACTGTGCAGAACTACGTTCACTAGTTAATAGATCGGTCAGATGCTGATAGAACTTTTTTGCAGTTTTCTTTGCTTGTTCATGGTCATCATAGTTTGTAATTGTCTGGTCGGCGATGTTTCCAACTTCAAAAAGCAGATGATTAAGCTGATTGAGAGATGTCTGATAAATATAGTCATGCGACGTCATAACAAAAATTCGCCAGATTACCAATGGAAGTATGATAAAAATGATGGTGATTGGTATAAAGAACTGTGTTCTCATTGGAATTTGAAAATGTCTGTGTTTACCTGATTTATTCTTCATTTACAGCCTCCGAAAGACGGAATCCATATCCCCAAACTGTTTCGATAGCAACACTGCTGCCTGCAGTACGAAGCTTTTTACGCAGTCTTTTTACAAGATCATCGGTAACACGGGTATCAATTACATCTGTATTGAATTTCCACAATTCTTTTAAAAGCTCACTCCTACTGATAGCTCGTTCTTTGTTACGGATCAGATAGACAAGAAAATCGAACTCGGTTGGTGTGATAGAAAAGTCATTGGAGCCAATCGTTGCACTCCGCAGATCCATATTTAAAGTAAGATCTTTATATACGCAGATTGAATCATTATCGGTATCAGTCGGTGGAACTGCTGTCTGTGTTAACTCAGCACGACGGAATAGTGCTTTGATCCTGGTCACAAGTTCAAGTGGCAGAAATGGTTTGATCATATAGTCATCGCTTCCAAGTGTAATGCCGGTGACACGATCCAGTGGATCATCTTTTGCGGACACAATGATGATGGGCACATTGCTGTTCTGGCGAATCATTTTACAGACACTGAGTCCATCCAGCTCTGGCATCATGATATCCAGAACCAGCAGATCACAGGGCTGTTTATGAAAACCATCCATCAGTTCCTGTCCATTGGAAAAACATTTTACACGAAATCCTTCGCAGATCAGAAACTGCTGAATCAGCTGACGGATATTCTCTTCATCATCTGCAATATAAATCAGCTTTTGTGAATTTGAAGCTGATAAATCCTGATTATTCATTGTAAGACCTCCATTTAGATCATTTTTTTCTCTATTGTAGTAGTTTTTTTGTATTCATTTGTTGCATCAAGTATACCATAAAATGCTTTTACAGTATAAACAGATCATAAAATGCCACATTTTTGCCTAACCTTGTCCGTGGAATTGCCGGAATGCACTGTGTTAAAGTATAAAAAGGCGAAAGACAGGGACGAAAGAGAAAAGCAAAAGAGGAAAGAAAGGCGGTTAATTATGAAAACCTTTAAGAATATATGGAATAAAACACAGATGTTTTTACTTGCATTTATAGTAGGAAGTGTAGCACTGGCGGGAGTATCGAGCCTGCAAAATACACTTTATGCGAAGGCACCAGAAGCAGTGTCAGATGAAGACCTATTAACCTATGTCAGTGAACTGGATCCAATTGAAAATGGAGGTCTGGAAATGACGCAGGATGAGGAAGGCGTCTATACGATGACTGCAAATGAAGGAGAAAGAGTAACAGTACTGCAACTGACGGATACCCATATAAGTGGAATTGAAGAAAATCATGATAAAGATATCAAGGCGATCAATGCTATTTATACACTTGTGGAACGGACGAGACCGGATTTTATTGTGGTAACTGGTGATGCAATCTTTGGAATGCCATACTCTGATGGAGATGATGATACGCTGGCATTACAGACATTACTGGCACTGATGGATCAGATCGGTATTCCATGGACATGGACATTTGGTAATCACGATCACAGCTTCTTCGACAGATATTCGACAGATGAAATCGCAGAAATGCTATCACAGTCATCAACCTTATGTATGTATGATAAAAATGAAGATATATCCGGATACTCTAATGGAGTATTTAAACTTTGTAATGCAGATGGTTCAATTAGCCAGTTACTGATCATGATCGATTCCAATGGAACAGAGTATGGAGATGAAGATACAGGTGAAGTAACGGACTATGAACCAATCTATGAGGATCAGGTCGACTGGTATCAGGATCAGATTGAGAAATATTCCTGTCAGCAGGGACAACTGGTAAGCTCGATGGTATTCTTCCATATTCCGATTCAGGAGTATGTAGATGCTTGGAACAGTTATGAAGAGAATAACTACAGCACCTATTACTATTTTGGAGACAAGAGAGAAGAATCATCGTGTTCTTCCGTGCACAGCAGTTTGTTTGAAAGAGCACTGGAGCTGGGAAGTACGAAGGCTATGTTCTGTGGACATGATCATAGAAATGATTACGCGTTGAACTATGAAGGAATCGATCTAGTGTATGGCAAATCCATTGATTATACGGCATACCCAGGAATTGAATATGAGACAGAGCAACGTGGCGCGACTGTGATCAGTATTGGCGAGGATGGCAATTATACGTTATCAACACTACGTCTGCAGTAATAGCAAATAGAACAGTTGTAACGAAAGTAGATTTAATAGTTATCATTTTATTAAATTTAAACGTTATCATGAATTCAAATTTAATAGTCATCATGAAATTAAGCGAACTGTTTTATAGGAATTAAATTTAATAGCTTCAAAGAAATGAAATGAAACACTTATAAATGAAACGCTTATAAATGAAACAGTTATAAATGAAGATGCGAGTCTATATTTGACCGAAAACAATTGCATATCCTGAATCAGGTAGAAGAAAACCTATATACAAAAGTAATGAGTTCCATTATAATTGTACATAGGTTTTTTTGAATTTTAAACAGATTGGAAGTAAGTAAAGTGAATATATTAAATGTAGAAAAAGTAACAAAGGGTTATGGAGATAGAATTCTGTTCAATGAAGTAACACTTGGAATTAATAAGGGAGACAAGGTCGGTGTAATCGGTGTAAATGGTACTGGTAAGTCCAGTCTTTTAAAAATAATTGCTGGTATTGAAACACCAGATCAGGGAAAAGTTGTTAAGGGTACAAATGTTACGGTTGCCTATTTGCCACAGACACCTGAATTTGAACAGAATGAATCAATTATTGCCTATGTAATCAAAGATAAGAAGGATGTAACTCTTTCCTATAATATAGAGACAGAAGCTAAGAAAATTTTGATGGAACTTGGAATTACGGATTTTGATGCGGATATCAGTCATTTATCCGGCGGTCAGAGAAAAAGAATTGCTTTGGCAAGAACACTGCTCGCACCTGCAGATATTCTGATTCTGGACGAGCCTACGAACCATTTGGATAATACGATGGTCATTTGGTTGGAGGAATATATTCGAAAATTCAGAGGACAGCTGATCATGGTAACGCATGATCGTTATTTTCTTGATAATGTTACGAATAAGATCGTAGAAATCGATAAAGCGAACCTGTATAGCTATGATACCAATTATACAGGATATCTGGAGCTAAAGACAGAACGTGAGGAAATGGAACAGGCGACGGAGCGAAAGAGACAGAGTGTACTTCGTACGGAACTCGCATGGATGCAGAGAGGATGCAAGGCCAGATCAACGAAACAGCAGGCACGTAAGGATCGCTATGAAGATCTTAAAGAGGCATCAAGGGACGCAAGAGCATCATTTGAAAAGCAGACACTGGAAATGAATTCTATCGTGACAAGGCTTGGAAAGAAGACTATTGAACTTAAGGATATTACAAAAAGCTATGGGAATCATAAACTGATCAATGATTTTACTTATATTTTTCTGAAGGATGACAGAATCGGAATTGTTGGAAATAATGGATGCGGTAAATCAACACTGGTCAAGATAATTACAGGATTGGTGCAACCGGACCAGGGAACAGTAGAGATTGGCGAGACAGTCAAGATCGGATTCTTTATGCAGGAAAATGAAATTCTTGATGAAAGTATTAATGTTCTGGAACATGTAAAGAACATTGGTGAATATGTGACAACAGCGGATGGAAAGATCACTGCATCACAGATGTGTGAGAAATTCCTTTTTACACCGAAAATGCAGTGGACACCGATTGCGAAGCTGTCTGGTGGAGAGAAGAGACGTCTGTACCTGCTAAGTGTACTGATGGAAGCGCCAAATGTACTGATTCTGGATGAACCAACAAATGACCTGGATATCGAGACGCTCGAAATTCTGGAAGGATACCTGGATAGTTTTTCAGGCATTGTAATTACAGTATCTCATGATCGATATTTTCTGGATAGAATTGTAGATCGAATTTTCTCATTTGAAGAAAATGGCATAATCAAACAGTATGAAGGTGGATTCAGTGATTATTATGAAAAACGCTTTGGTGAGGGTGCAGCTGAGATAGAGAGTGCCGGTAACAAGGAAACGAACAAACAGGAATCTTCAAAAGAGAAATATTTCAAAGATAGAAGTCGTCAGCTGAAATTTACCTATGCTGAGGAAAAAGAGTATGCAACGATTGATGAAGATATCGCAAAGCTGGAAACAGATATAGATGCGCTGGATGGCGAAATCGTAGGAGCAGCAACACAGTATGGAAAACTACAGGAGCTGATGAACGAAAAAGAGACAAAGGAAAAACAGCTGGAAGAAAAAATGGACAGATGGGTCTATTTGAATGATCTTGCTGAAAAGATCGAAGCGCAGAAAAAACAGAACTAGCTGATAATAAAAATGAACGGGATAAGAAAAGATATGAATGAAAGACGGAAGAAATCAAAAAAAGTACTGGCCGGAATTGTATTTGTAGCATTTTGTATGCTTGTAGGGATAGCTGTGATACAGCTGGGAATGCGTGCAACGGATTATAAGTCAAGTGCGATGGAGTATTTTAAAGCAGAGGCGGCAGCTGACTGGGAGAAGACCTATGGTATGCTGGAAATGGCAGATGGGGAATTTGTCTCTTTAGATGGATTTAAGGAAATGAACCAGTATCAGCCGGTAATTGCTATTGAGTCCTGCAGCGCACAGTATACGGATAATGACAACACGGCAGATGTTTATTCGACGGACAAAACGGTTCGTAGTGTTCTGATCACCTATACTGTTAGTGGTGATGAGCAGGAGCATACAAAAGTGATTGATGTAGTAAAAACCGATGAAAAATATTTAAAAATTTTCAATCAATATAAAGTGATTCTGCCGACAGATAAAGTGATTCCTGATTATACGATCAGGGTCTGCGAAGGTGCATCTCTAACATTGGATGATATCAGTGTTGGCGAGCAGTATCTTGACAGCAGTTCTCAGGAGGAAGGCCTGGTCACATATAAGATCGATTATTTGTTCAGAGGTGATCACACCATTCGAATCACACAGGAAAATATGGAACCGGTAGAACAGACTGTCCGTGTCGATTCGGATAATACAACATTTTCTAGAATCAGCATGTCCTTGACCAAAGAAGCATTAAATACGGTTTCTAATCAGGCAAAAAGTGATCTGAAGAGTATATATAGTGCAATAATGGAGAATACTGAATATGATGATCTCAAGATCGCGAGGACAGAAGCGGACAATGTTGGAGCTGATCTTGCAGATAATTATGAAACGTTTAAAGATGCGCAGTGTGCACAAAATGGCTATGGACTGACGGAACTGTACTGGACCGATTTAAATGCATCTGGTAAACAGTTAAGTAAAGCCGATGGTCAAATAAGAGTGCAGGTAAAACTGGATGCTTCTTATATTGCAGGAATCAGATCGCAGTATTCTTCTGGAGATAAAACACTATCCAAGAAAGGCGATATGAGCGCAACCCTGTATTATGTTTATGAAAATCAGCAATGGTGCATTTATGATATGGAACTTACTAGAATTTATTAGCATGTGATAGAGGATAGTTGAGAATGTTTCTGAACGTGTTTCTTCTATATATAATAGGAAGAAACACATTCAGAAAAATGAATTTTGATATCACGAATGTAACAGGAAGAAAGAACATGAATGGGATAAGAAGAGTAAGAGCGAAGATCTGACAAAATGTTTCTGCGCGAAACACTTAAAAATGTGTATATGGAGTTGAGAATTCTTCATATATGCTGATAAATCTTAAAATATTTCATATTTAGCCAATTGGATAAAATTGTATTCAATAAAATACAATTTTTTTCTTGCTTTTTTTGTATACATTGTGTATACTTACAAGTGCTGTGACATTGATAGCGTAGAAGCGTGAGGTTGCTATGTATTACATAGGTTTTCCGTGGAGCGAATGTCAATATGCCAATATTCATTGGCTAACAAATCTGGCGACAAGTCACTGTACAAATATTGAGTTCATTTTATATAATGAACAGCGTGAAGCAATAAGTATGCGTATATTTATTGTGGTCATAGTTTATGACACACGTGGGAGAGTGTACAGTCACCGCTTGTCGTACTTAAAGTAAAAGTGCGAAAAGGAGGCGACTTTTTTTATGGCAACAAGTCAAGTAATGAGAATTACACTTAAGGCTTACGATCATCAGTTAATTGATCAGTCAGCAAAGAAGATTATCGAAACTGTTAAAAAAACAGGAGCTCAGGTTAGTGGTCCAGTACCATTGCCAACTAAGAAAGAAGTAGTTACAATTCTTAGAGCTGTTCATAAGTACAAAGATTCTAGAGAACAGTTTGAGCAGAGAACTCATAAGAGACTCATCGATATCATCACACCATCACAGAAGACTGTTGATGCATTATCTAAATTAGAAATGCCAGCTGGTGTGTATATCAACATCAAAATGAAATAATTATCTGATCACAGATAAGGTTCATTTGAATTATGAAGCAAGATAATCCTGAAGGGTTTAATATAGAAGTAATTTATACTCAGTGGTGTAGGTTCCACTTATATTTGACTGTTCTAGGATGACAGGATGCGCTATGTGAAGTAATTAATATGGAACGTATCATCTTGTCCGCTGTAGATTAAACAGGAGGAATTAAAATGAAGAAAGCAATTTTAGCTACTAAAGTCGGAATGACTCAGATCTTCAATGAAGATGGAGTATTAACTCCAGTAACTGTATTGCAGGCTGGCCCTTGTGTAGTAACACAGGTTAAGACAGTAGATAACGATGGTTATGCTGCAGTTCAGGTTGGTTTCGCTGATAAGAGAGAAAAATTAGTTAGCAAACCAGTTAAAGGACATTTTGACAAAGCAGGAGTTTCTTACAAGAGATTTGTAAGAGAATTCAGATTTGAAAATGCTGAAGAATATTCAGTAAAAGATGAAATTAAGGCTGATATCTTTGCAGTAGGCGATAAGATCGATGCAACTGCAATTTCAAAAGGTAAAGGTTTCCAGGGTGCTATTAAGAGATGTGGTAACTCAAGAGGACCTATGGCTCATGGTTCTAAATTCCATAGACATCAGGGTTCAAATGGTTCTGCTACTACTCCAGGTAGAGTATTCAAGGGTAAAGGAATGCCTGGTCACATGGGAGCAAAGAGAATCACAGTTCAGAATCTCGAAGTCGTAAGAGTTGACGTTGAGAACAATGTAATCTTAGTAAAGGGCGCAGTTCCAGGACCTAAGAAATCATTAGTAACACTTAAAGAAACAGTAAAAGCTGCTAAATAGTTTTTACTAAGGAAGGAGGACCACACAGATGGCAAACGTATCTGTTTATAATATTGAAGGCAAAGAAGTTGGCTCAGTAGAACTTAACGATGCTGTATTCGGTGTTGAAGTTAATGAACACTTAGTACACATGGCAGTTGTTAGTCAGCTCGCAAATAATCGTCAGGGAACACAGAGCGCGAAAACACGTTCAGAAGTATCTGGCGGAGGAAGAAAACCTTGGAGACAAAAGGGAACAGGCCATGCAAGACAGGGTTCAACAAGATCTCCACAGTGGGTTGGCGGCGGAGTTGTATTCGCACCAAAGCCAAGAAATTACTCATTCAAGATGAATAAGAAAGAAAAGAGAAATGCTCTTCTCTCAGCTTTAACATCAAGAGTAAATGAAAAGAAAATCGTAGTTCTTGATGACATCAAATTTGATGAAATCAAAACTAAGAAATTCGTTGAAGTTATGAATAACTTAAAGTTAAACAAAGCATTAGTTGTAATTAATGATAACGATAAAAATGTTATCTTATCAGCTAGAAACGTTCCTACAGCTAAAGTATCTGTAGTAAACACAATCAATGTATATGATATCTTAAAATACGATACATTAGTTGTTACTAAGGCTGCTGTAGAATCTATCGAGGAGGTATACGCGTAATGGCAAATGTACAATACTATGATGTAATCCTCAAACCAGTAATTACAGAAAAGTCTATGGCTGATATGGCAGACAAGAAATACACTTTCTTAGTTCATACAGAAGCTAATAAGACTCAGATCAAAGAAGCTGTAGAAAAAATGTTTGCTGGAACAAAGGTTAAGAAAGTAAACACAATGAATAACGAAGGCAAGAAACGCAGAAGAGGAACAGCTGTTGGTAAAACTGCTGCTACTAAGAAAGCTATTGTTCAGTTAACAGAAGACAGCAAAGAAATCGAAGTATTCGAAGGTCTTTAAAAAATAAAATGTGCCTCGGGCACAACAGTGTAGAATAAACTATTACACGACTTATCAGACAGATGATAAGATAGAACATGTTAACATAGCATGAAAGGAGTGACAATAATGGGAATTAAAACATATAACCCATATACACCTTCCAGAAGAAATATGACAGGCTCAGATTTCGCAGAAATCACAAAGTCAGCTCCAGAGAAATCTTTACTGGTTTCTTTAAAGAAGACAGCTGGTCGTAATAATCAGGGTAAAATTACAGTAAGACACCGCGGTGGCGGAAATAGAAAGAAATACAGAGTTATCGATTTCAAGAGAAATAAAGTTGGTGTTCCAGCTACAGTAATCGGTATCGAATATGATCCAAACAGAACAGCTAATATCGCACTTATCTGCTACGCAGATGGTGAAAAAGCATACATCCTTGCTCCACAGGGCTTAACAGATGGTATGACAGTAATGAACGGTTCTGGTTCAGAAGTTAAGATTGGTAACTGTTTACCACTTGCTGAAATTCCAGTAGGTACACAGATCCATAACATTGAAATGCATCCTGGAAAAGGTGGACAGCTTGTTCGTTCAGCAGGTAATGCAGCTCAGTTAATGGCTAAGGAAGGCAAATATGCTACACTTAGATTACCATCAGGCGAAATGAGACTTGTTCCTATCAACTGCCGTGCAACAATCGGTATCGTTGGTAACGGAGATCACAGCCTTATCAATATCGGTAAAGCTGGACGTAAGAGACACATGGGTATCAGACCTACAGTTCGTGGTTCTGTTATGAACCCTAACGACCATCCACATGGTGGTGGTGAAGGTAAGGCTCCAGTAGGACGTTCAGGACCTATGACACCTTGGGGCAAACCAGCTCTTGGTCTTAAGACTCGTAAGAAGAACAACAAGTCTAACAAGATGATCATCAGAAGAAGAAACGGTAAAGGTATCAAATAGATAATATGAACAAAAGCGAACTTAGTTCGCATTGTTCATATTGAACATTTTAACATTCAAGAATATAAGGAGGTTAGAACCTATGGCTCGCTCACTTAAAAAGGGACCATTTGCGGACGAAAGCTTACTGAAGAAAGTTGAAGCGCTGAATGCAAGTAATGATAAGCAGGTTATCAAAACTTGGTCACGTCGTTCAACAATTTTCCCACAGATGGTTGGACATACAATCGCAGTTCATGACGGAAGAAAACATGTACCTGTATATGTTACAGAGGACATGGTAGGACATAAACTCGGAGAGTTTGTTGCTACAAGAACTTACAGAGGACATGGTAAAGACGAAAAGAAGACTAGATAGTCGTAATATATGAAAGGAGGCTTTAATCCATGGCAAACGGACATAGATCCCAGGTAAAAAGAGAGAGAAATGCTGTTAAGGACACAAGACCATCAGCTAAGTTATCTTACGCTAGAGTTTCAGTTCAGAAAGCATGTTTCGTATTAGACGCTATTAGAGGCAAAGATCTTGAAAGTGCATTAGGTATCGTAATGTACAATCCAAGATATGCATCTACATTAATAGAAAAATTATTAAAATCAGCTGCAGCAAATGCTGAAAACAATAATGGAATGGATCCTAGCAAGCTTTATGTTGAAGAATGCTTCGCTAACAAAGGACCTACAATGAAGAGAATTAAACCAAGAGCACAGGGTAGAGCTTATAGAATCGAAAAGAGAATGAGCCACATCACTGTAATTCTTAATGAAAGATAATATTTGCCTGGCGTAAAGCCTGGCACAAAGAAAGGAGCAACAAATGGGACAGAAAGTTAATCCTCATGGCTTAAGAGTCGGTGTAATCAAAGATTGGGACGCTAAATGGTACGCAGAAGCTGATTTTGCAGATAATCTTGTTGAAGATTACACTATTAGAACATACCTTAAGAATAAGTTATATAGCGCAGGTATTTCAAAGATTGAAACTGAAAGAGCTTCAGATAGATTAAAAGTTATCATCTATACTGCTAAACCAGGTTTAGTAATCGGTAAAGGTGGAGCTGAAATCGAAGGAATTAAGAGAGAAGTTCAGAAATTTACAGATAAAAAATTAATTTTAGATATTAAAGAAATTAAGAGACCAGATAAAGATGCTCAGTTAGTTGCAGAAAATATCGCTTTACAGTTAGAGAACCGTATCTCTTTCAGAAGAGCAATGAAATCATGTATGCAGAGAACAATGAGATCAGGAGCAAAGGGTATTAAGACATCTTGCTCAGGTCGTCTTGGTGGAGCTGATATGGCTCGTACAGAATTCTATAGTGAGGGAACAATTCCACTTCAGACACTTCGTGCCGACATTAACTATGGTTTTGCAGAAGCAAACACAACATATGGTAAAGTTGGTGTTAAGGTTTGGATCTATGAAGGAGAAGTTCTTCCTACTAGAACAGCAAAAGTTAAGGAAGGGAGCGCGAAATAATGTTACTACCTAAGAGAGTTAAACATCGTAAACAGTTCCGTGGTTCTATGGCTGGTAAAGCTACTAGAGGTAACAAAATCACTAATGGTGAATTTGGTATCGTAGCATTAGAACCTTGTTGGATCAAATCAAACCAGATTGAAGCAGCCCGTGTTGCTATGACTCGTTATATCAAACGTGGTGGTAAAGTCTTCATTAAAATATTCCCTGATAAGCCTATTACTTTAAAACCTATCGGTGTTCGTATGGGTAAAGGTAAAGGTAACGTAGATTGTTGGGTAGCAGTAGTTAAAACAGGACGTGTAATGTTCGAAATCTCTGGCGTATCTGAAGATTTAGCTAGAGAAGCATTACGTCTTGCAACGCACAAACTTCCTTGTAAATGTAAGGTAGTATCACGTGCAGAATTAGAAGGCGGTGACAACAGTGAAAATTAGTAAATATGTAGAAGATTTAAAAGCAAAATCAGCTACAGAATTAAATGAAGAATTAGTAGCTGCTAAGAAGGAACTTTTCAATTTAAGATTCCAGAACGCAACAAATCAGTTAGACAATACAAGCAGAATCAAAGAAGTTAGAAAGAATATCGCAAGAATTCAGACTATCCTCGTTGAGAAAGCTGCTCAGTAGTAATTTGAGATTTCAAATTTTGTATGATTGAGAATCTGAGAAAGGAGATATTGTTGTGGAAAGAAATTTAAGAAAGACTCGTACAGGTAAAGTCGTAAGCAATAAGATGGATAAAACTATTGTGGTTGCAGTTGAAGATCACGTAAAACATCCTCTTTACAATAAAATTATCAAAAAGACTTATAAATTAAAAGCACATGATGAAAACAATGAATGCTTAATCGGCGATGTTGTTAAAGTAATGGAAACAAGACCTTTATCTAAAGATAAGAGATGGAGATTTGTTGAACTTATTAGTAGAGCAAAATAATTAAAAATATTACTGAAAGGAGTAGTATTATGATACAACAGGAATCAAGACTTAAAGTTGCGGATAACACAGGTGCTAAAGAGATTCTTTGCATTCGAGTTATGGGCGGATCTACAAGAAGATATGCCAATATCGGTGATGTTATCGTTGCTACAGTCAAAGAAGCAACACCAGGCGGTGTTGTAAAAAAAGGCGATGTAGTTAAAGCCGTAGTTGTACGTACTGTAAAAGGTGCACGTCGTAAAGACGGTTCATATATAAAATTTGACGAAAATGCTGCTGTTATCATCAAAGATGATAAGACACCAAGAGGAACTCGTATTTTTGGACCAGTAGCAAGAGAGCTTAGAGATAAACAGTTTATGAAGATTGTTTCTTTAGCTCCAGAAGTATTATAAGGAGGTGCCACAATGTCAGCTGTTAAGATTAAAAAAGGCGATTTAGTTAAAGTAATCGCAGGAAAAGACAAAGGCAAAGAAGGAAAAGTTATTTCTATCAATGCTAAGAAGAACACAGCATTAGTTGAAGGCGTTAACATGGTTACAAAACATGCAAAACCAAACGCAGCTAATCAGCAGGGTGGAATTCTCCACCAGGAATCACCAATTGATCTTTCAAACATCATGTATGTTCATAAAGGAAACCCAACAAAGATTGGTTATAAATTCCAGGACGATAAAAAAGTACGTGTTGCTAAGTCAACAGGCGAAGTTATCGATTAATTAGGAGAGGAGGTCAGGAAAATTGAGTAGACTTAAAGATTTATATAAAAATGAAATAGTAGATGCTATGACTAAGAAATTTGGTTATACAAACGTTATGCAGGTACCAAAGCTTGATAAGATCGTAATCAACATGGGTGTTGGTGAAGCTAAGGATAACTCAAAGGTTTTAGATGTAGCTGTTAAAGAACTTGAAACAATCGCTGGTCAGAAGGCAGTTTTAACAAGAGCTAAAAATTCAATCGCTAACTTCAAACTTAGAGAAGGAATGCCTATCGGTTGTAAGGTTACTCTTCGTGGAGAAAAGATGTACGAATTCTTAGATAGATTAGTAAATCTTGCATTACCACGTGTACGTGACTTCAGAGGCGTTAGCGCTGATTCATTCGATGGTAGAGGAAACTATGCTCTTGGTATTAAAGAACAGATTATTTTCCCTGAAATCGAATATGATAAGATTGATAAAGTCAGAGGTATGGATGTTATTATGGTAACAACAGCTAACACTGACGAAGAAGCTCGTGAATTGTTGAGAATGTTCAACATGCCATTTAAGAAATAATTATAGGAGGGAAATTCGATGGCTAAAACTTCAATGAAAGTTAAGCAGCAGCGCCCTGCAAAATTCTCTACAAGAGAATATACACGTTGTAGAATCTGTGGACGTCCACATGCTTATTTAAGAAAATACGGAATCTGCAGAATTTGCTTCCGTGAATTAGCATATAAAGGACAGATACCAGGTGTTAAGAAGGCATCTTGGTAGGAATCGCGAAGCGTAGTATTGCCTGATTACAGGTAATACTCGTGATTGTCCCATTTAATATAGTATAAGGAGGAAACATTAATGACAGATCCAATCGCAGATATGCTTACAAGAATCCGTAATGCCAACACTGCAAAACATGATACAGTTGATATTCCTGCTTCAAAGATGAAGATTTCTATCGCGGAAATCCTCTTAAAAGAAGGATATATCAAAGGTTTTGATATCGTTGACAACGGCAATTTTAAAGATATCCGTGTTACATTAAAATACGGTAAGGATAAAAACGAAAAGATTATCACAGGCCTCAAGAGAATCTCTAAACCAGGTCTTCGTGTATACGCTAACAAGGAAGAACTTCCTAAAGTTCTTGGTGGCCTTGGCGTAGCTATCATTTCAACAAATCAGGGTGTTATCACTGACAGAGAAGCTAGAAAGCTTAACGTTGGTGGAGAAGTTCTTGCATTTGTATGGTAGTATCCAGATAAGTTAAGAGTCAATAGTGAAAAGTTTTATACTTTTCTCTATTGCCGGACTTATTATTTAGTACTTAATTTTTTGAATTAAGATAAAATAGCGATATTAACAGAGTAATTCTGATTAATATATAGAAACTATTAACAGGGAACCATAGCAGTAGGTGGATGAACAGGAGTAATCTGCCCGGTACTCTAGGTTTCGAATCCAATTTAAGGAGGTACACGGCATGTCACGTATAGGAAGAATGCCTATCGCTATACCAGCTGGTGTTACAGTTGATGTTGCAGAAAATAACAAAGTGACTGTAAAAGGACCAAAGGGAACACTTGAAAGAGTATTACCTGCGGAAATGACAATCAAGGTTGAGGGAGAAGAAATCGTTGTCTCAAGACCTAATGATTTAAAGAAAATGAAATCATTACACGGTTTAACAAGATCATTAATTCATAACATGGTTGTAGGTGTTACAGATGGTTATGAAAAAGTTCTTGAAGTTAACGGTGTTGGTTACAGAGCACAGAAGAACGGTAAAACATTAGTTTTATCATTAGGATATTCTCATCCAGTGGAAATGACAGATCCAGAAGGTATCGAGTCAGTTCTTGATGGACAGAACAAGATTACTATTAAAGGTATCGATAAAGAAAAAGTTGGCCAGTACGCTGCTGAA
Organism: uncultured bacterium; assembly: GCA_905215405.1. Taxonomy (GTDB): domain Bacteria; phylum Bacillota; class Clostridia; order Lachnospirales; family Lachnospiraceae; genus CAJMQE01. The sequence goes on along the minus strand of CAJMQE010000030.1, from coordinate 5,215 downwards.
ATCAGAGATAAGAGACGTCCTGAACCTTACAAAGGTAAAGGTATTAAATATGCTGATGAAGTTATTAGACGTAAAGTTGGTAAGACTGGTAAGAAATAATTAAAGGAGTGAACAAGAATGGTTAGTAAAAAATCAAGAACAGAAGTTCGTGAAAATAAGCATAGAAAACTGCGTAATCGTTTCAGCGGTACAGCCCAGAGACCACGTTTAGCTGTGTTTAGAAGCAATAATCATATGTACGCTCAGATTATTGACGATACAGTTGGTAAAACTCTCTGTTCAGCATCAACACTTCAGAAAGAAGTTAAAGCTGAATTAGAAAAAACTAATAACGTTGATGCAGCTGCATACTTAGGTACTGTAATTGCAAAGAAAGCATTAGAAATGGGAATTACAACTGTTGTCTATGACAGAGGCGGATTCATATATCAAGGAAAAGTAAAAGCATTAGCAGATTCAGCTCGTGAAGCTGGACTTGAATTCTAAGCAGAGAGGAGAAACGTATGAAACGTACAATAATTGATGCTAGTCAATTAGAAATCACAGAAAAAGTAGTATCAATCAAACGTGTAACTAAGGTTGTTAAAGGTGGTCGTAACTTCAGATTCGCAGCTTTAGTAGTTGTTGGTGACGGCAACGGACACGTTGGTGCAGGTGTTGGTAAAGCTGCAGAAATTCCTGAAGCTATCCGTAAAGGTAAAGAAGATGCAATTAAGCACTTAGTTGCTGTACCTGTTGATGAAAACGCTAGTATTCCACATGATCATTACGGTAAATTCGGAAGTGCAAACGTACTTCTTAAGAGAGCTCCAGAAGGTACTGGTGTTATCGCTGGTGGTCCAGCTCGTTCAGTTATCGAACTTGCAGGTATCAAGAATATCCGTACTAAATCATTAGGATCTAACAATAAACAAAATGTAGTTCTTGCTACAATTAATGGTTTAAGTCAGTTAAAGACTCCAGAAGAAGTAGCTAGACTTCGTGGTAAATCTGTTGAAGAACTTTACAACTAAAGGAGGAATAAAAAATGGCAGATAAGAAATTAAAAATCACATTAGTTAAATCTCCAATCGGTTGCGTTCCAAAGCATAGAAGAACTGTTGAAGCTCTTGGACTTAATAAAATGCATAAAACAGTTGAAATGCCAGACAATGCATCAACTAGAGGACAGATTCAGCAAATTGGTTATTTATTAAAAGTAGAAGAAATGTAATTAAAAATTTGGAATAGGAGGTGCAATGATGAACTTATCTAATTTAAAACCTGCTGCAGGTTCAGTAAAAAGCGATAATTTCAGAAAAGGCCGTGGTCACGGTTCAGGAAATGGTAAAACAGCTGGTAAGGGTCACAAAGGTCAGAAAGCACGTTCAGGAGCACCAAGACCAGGCTTTGAAGGTGGTCAGATGCCATTATACAGAAGAATTCCTAAGAGAGGTTTCACATGCAGAAATCATAAAGATATCGTAGGAATTAACTTAAGCGCATTAGAGAGATTTGATAATGATGCAGTAGTTTCAGTTGAAACATTAATTGAAGCTGGTATCGTTAAAAATCCAAGAGATGGCGTTAAGATTCTTGGTAATGGTGACTTCACAAAGAAGCTTACTGTTAAGGCTGATGCTTTTAGTGCTACAGCTAAAGAAAAGATCGAAGCTCTTGGTGGAACTTGTGAGGTGATCTAATGCTCAAAACACTCCGAAATGCATTCAAAATCAAAGATATAAGAAAAAAACTATTATATACATTTATGATGCTGGTTGTTGTTAGAATAGGAAGCTTCCTTCCTATTCCTGGAGTAAACACAGAGTATTTTAGTACACTTTTGAGTAATTTAGGAGATTTGAGTTTTCTTGATGCATTTACAGGCGGTTCTTTCGAGAAGATGTCTGTATTTGCATTGAGTATTACCCCTTATATTACATCTTCCATTATTATTCAGCTTCTTACAATTGCGATTCCTAAATTAGAGGAAATGCAAAAAGAAGGAGAAGATGGAAGAAAGAAGATTTCAGAAATCACACGATATGTTACTGTTGCTTTAGCTTTGATCGAAAGTATTGCTATGGCAATAGGCTTTGGTAATCAGGGACTTATCAAAGATTATCAGAGTATGAGTACAATTCATTACATTACATCTATCGTAGTTGTAGTGGCAACTCTTACTGCTGGTTCCGCTTTCCTTATGTGGGTTGGCGAAAGAATTACCGAGAATGGTGTCGGAAATGGTATTTCAATTGTACTGTTGATTAACATCGTTTCACGTATGCCAGAAGATTTTGCATCACTGTTCGAACAGTTTGTAAAACCTCAGACAATTGCAAAGGGAACACTTGCAGCTGTAATTATTGCAGCAATTGTAGTAGTACTTATTGCTTTCGTATGCTTCTTACAGGATGGTGAAAGAAGAATTCCTGTTCAGTATGCACAGAAGATGGCTGGTAGAAGAATGGTTGGCGGTCAGGCAACTAATATTCCACTGAAAGTCAATACTGCTGGTGTAATGCCAATTATTTTTGCATCATCACTTATGCAGTTCCCTGTCATTATTGCACAGTTATTTAAGTCATCCGCAGAGTGGACGAAGTACTTAAGCTCATCATATTGGTGTAAACCATCAATGCCAAAGTATTCAATTGGTTTACTGGTATACATTATTTTAGTTATCGTATTTGCATATTTCTATACATCGATTACATTTAATCCGATTGAAGTTGCAGACAATATGAAGAGACAGGGTGGAGTGATCCCGGGTATTAATCCAGGTAAATCTACATCCGATTATTTAAACAGGATATTGAATTATATTGTATTTATAGGTGCTGTTGGTCTTATTATAGTAGCATTAATACCTATCGTATGTTCTGGTGTGTTCAATGCAAGTGTTTCATTCGGTGGAACATCAATGATCATTGTTGTTGGTGTTGTACTTGAAACATTAAAGCAGATCGAATCACAGATGTGCAATCGTTATTATAAGGGATTTTTAAGCGAATAGATACTGAAACATAGACTTGCCTGGCGCTATTGCCAGGTGAGTCATTTCTATATGAAGAGATAATATAGGGAAAGGAAGTAATTTTCATATGAAGATTATTATGTTAGGCGCACCTGGTGCAGGTAAAGGAACACAGGCTAAGAAGATCGCTGAAAAGTATGGAATTCCACACATTTCAACAGGTGATATTTTCAGAGCCAATATTAAAGAAGGCACTGAACTTGGAAAAAAAGCAAAAACATTTATGGATAAAGGTGAACTTGTTCCTGATGAATTAGTAGTTGACCTTGTAGTGGACAGATTTAAGAATCCTGACTGTGCAAATGGTTATGTTTTAGATGGTTTCCCAAGAACAATTCCTCAGGCAGAAGCTCTGGATGCTGCTTTAAAAGCAATCGGAGAAACAGTTGATTATGCAATCAATGTTGAAGTACCTGATGAAAACATCATCAATCGTATGTCAGGCAGAAGAGCTTGTGTAGGATGTGGCGCAACATACCATATCAAATACAATCCAACTAAAGTTGCTGATGTATGTGATGCATGCGGCGAAAAATTAATCCTCAGAGATGATGATAAGCCAGAAACTGTAAAGAACAGACTTTCCGTATATCATGATCAGACTCAGCCATTAATCGACTTCTACACGAAAAAAGGTGTATTAGCTGAAGTAGATGGTACTCAGGACATGAATGATGTATTTGCAGCAATCGTTAAGATCTTAGGAGAATAATGGAATGCCCGTGTCTATAAAATCAAAGCGAGAAATCGAATTGATGAAAGAGGCAGGAAAAATTCTTGCAACGGTTCTTTTAGAACTGGAAAAAGTCATCAAACCGGGAATTACAACAAAGCAGATTGACAAGATCGGTGAAGAACTGATCAGAAGCTATGGTTGTATTCCATCATTTCTCAATTATAATGGTTTTCCGGCATCCATTTGTGTCTCTGTTAATGAAGAAATCGTTCATGGGATTCCATCTCATGGCAAAGTGCTTCATGATGGAGATATTGTAAGTCTTGATGCAGGCGTTATCTACAAAGGGTATCATTCAGATGCTGCAAGAACATTTGCTGTTGGAAACATCAGTAAAGAAGCTCAGCAGCTGATCGACGTTACCAGACAGTGCTTTTTTGAAGGTATTAAATATGCGAAAGAAGGATGTCATCTATATGAGATATCCAATGCAATCGCAGCATACGCAGAAAGCTTCGGTTATGGAGTCGTACGTGAACTTGTTGGTCATGGAATAGGCAGTAATCTTCATGAGGATCCACAAATACCTAATTTCACGCAGACAAGAAGAGGTATGAGACTTCAGGAAGGCATGACATTTGCCATAGAACCAATGATTAATGCAGGCCATGAAGATATCAGATGGCTTGATGACGATTGGACAGTTGTAACAAAAGACGGTTCATTATCTGCTCATTATGAAAATACAGTCCTGATCACGAAGGACGGACCCGTAGTTTTATCACTAAATCAAATGTTACAACAATAGTTGAGTAAGGATATTGAAATGGAGACTTATGAAAAACAGATATGAAACAGGAAGCTTTGCAGTATCAAAAGCTGGTCATGATTTTAAACATATTTATATAATAATTCAGTGTGATGATGAATATGTATATTTGGTAGACGGTCAGCCAAGAACACTGGACAGACCTAAGAAAAAAAGTATGAAACACATACAGATTATTAATGTGGTAGATCAGACTATTAGTGATAAATTAAAGAGTAATCAGTCATTAATGAATGAAGATATAAAGAGAGCCATTAAGCTATATAAGGCACAGAAAATCTGACTATGGAAATATTGAACGTATGGAAACTGCCAAAACTGGCCGATAATAGATATACGTGAATATTTATAGATTAAAAGTGAATAATTGGTATGCAGAATAAAGAAGGAGGAAGACAAATGTCAAAAGCAGACGTTATTGAAATTGAAGGAACTGTAATTGAAAAATTACCTAACGCAATGTTCCAGGTTGAATTAGAAAATGGCCATCAGGTTTTAGCTCACATTAGTGGTAAACTTCGTATGAACTTTATCAGAATCTTACCTGGTGACAAAGTTACAATCGAACTCTCCCCATATGATTTGTCAAAGGGAAGAATTATCTGGAGAGATAAGTAGACCGACAAATCATATTTTGATTTTGTCAAAGGGAAGAATTATCTGGAGAGATAAGTAGACCGACAAATCATATTTT